>DASTKD010000321.1:0-14973 GCA_035716135.1 Ktedonobacteraceae bacterium | reverse complement strand
GCTGCTTTCTCTCCAGAACATTGCAAAGCGATCTTTCTTCTTTTTATTAGTAGCGAGCAATAACAAAAATGTTCATAAAACCGGACATGTTATCGTAGAGCGAGGATTTCTCACAGATTTTCAATGTTTTATACGCTTGAGGTGTGTAGAGGTTGGAAACAGAGAAAAAAGTCATACATGATAGGCAGGCCAGGGCGAAGTCTTGGCCTGCCTATCATGTATGACAATATTATTATGCACACGTTGGGGGCGCGGGTCCCAGGTCATTGCCAAAGCTGGTAATATTCCAGTTGCCGTTGCTATCTTTCTGGAGCGTCAGCGTCAATGGATAGGTTTTGGCGAGCTTGCCGCGCGTCATGGTATAGGTAAAGGATTGGGTTTTGCCGTCAGTGGATTGGGTCGCACTACCCGATACTTCGTTAAAATCGGTAACGGGGCCGTAACAGTGGTCATCGGCCTGGGCCATCTTCTGGAAATCTTCGGGATGCAGCGTGCCGGTAATAGTGGCGTCGAGGTCTTTATATGCCTGATCGTAAGTCTGGCTTTTCAAATTGACCAGAAAGTCGGCAGCCGTATTGGCTGGCCCCGCGCTGTTACCGATGCCGACGAAATAGTTGGCAAGCCCGAAGGCGATCACGAATACCAGCATGGCACCGATAGCCAGCACGATCACAGCGATCAGGAAACGACGCCCCCGCTTGCGTGGCTTTTGCCGTTGCGGGCGGGCGACTCTCTGCACGGTTGGTGGCGTGTCCAGCCGCGCCATACGTGGCGGGCGTTGAGGGACAGCGCGTTGTTTCCCGCTACCATTGAGCGCGTCATTATGAGAGTCGCGGGAGGTTCGATCCCAGGGGTCTCTTCCCTGGCCCTGTCGTCCTTGCATGTATAGCCTCCTGATAAACTTCACCAACCAAAAGCTGTTATCGTCTGTGTAAGAACCCTGATGACTATTCCCGATCAAGAGCGGTCTTGAGCTGTCATTCTGAGCGCAGCGAAGAATCTTCCTGTGGCAGGTGAGATTCTTCGCTGCGCTCAGAATGACAGAGCCGATTGCGATGGAAATTATTCATCAGGCATCCCGTCCATCACGCCGCTATTGATTCAATATTACCACACCGATCAATTGCGCATGTGCCTGTTGTAGTTGTTGCCGCGCCCGTATTGCCTGCGTTCTGGTCGTGTGATTAGCGATGATTGCCAGCGCGGTTTGCTCGACCTGCGCGGCGATTAAGGATGCATCGGCTCCCGCCAGCACCGGCGAGCTATGAAAAATAACGAGCGCGTTTTTACTTTCTGTCGAAGCGGAACATCGGTAGAGATTTTGTACTACCTGTTCCAGTCTGGGCGAAAACAGCAATGAGGCCACCTGCGCGCCGGGAGTGCCTGCGCCGAGTAATCGCAATCCGAGTACGAAGGTACTTTGCAGCGCTTCGTCTATCTTCTCCTCCGTCAATGCTTCGTCCAACAGCAAATCGCTCAATCCACTGGTTTTTTCCAGGCCGAAGCGCTGCGCAAAGCCCGGTGAGCGTAGATCGGCATCGACTAGAATAGTGGGCGCACCGCTCTGAGCCGCCACAATAGCCAGATTCGCTGCCACTGCCGCGTAATCGCCGTAGGCTACCGGCGTGGTGATGAGCAATGAGCGAGCGCGAGCGGGACGGCTCGCGTCATTATCCCACTGAAAACGAATATTGGCATAGAAGGTGCGCAGCGCCTCGCTATACCCTGTACTGTGCGCGAAATCCGTTACTAGCGCGTGTTGCTCTTGTGCTTGATTTCCCACGGAGCGCTCCTTATCCTGACTGTATCTTTTCCTAAAAACCTACTCTGGCCTCATCGTTTCCCCGGTGTTGGGGCGCGTGGTATATCGCCCAGCACAGGGAGTTCGAGTACGTGCATTATCTGCTCTTTGCTGCGCAGGCGATCATCGAGATAATCTAACAGGAACGTGACCGCGATGGCTATGGCGAGCGACACCAGTAGCAGCGCGATCAACAGGGCGACTTTATTACTGGCAGTACCCGCCACCGTTGCCGGGTCGGTTGCGCTGCTTATGACGCGGGCAGAGACAGCGGGTTGCTCAAATGTGCCACTGGTGGAGGCATGGGTAACGTCATTTGTGACAACATAGTCGAGAAACGTTCCCAGTCTGGTAGAGCTGACCTCGCCGATCGCGTTGGCGATGGCCCAGGCCCCGGCGGCTGTGGCCCAGGTCGTAGTAATAGTGACGAGACTATGCACGCGCACAGCATTCAGCGAACTACCGATTGCTCCCGTGTTATGCCAGTCGCCGAGGTCGGCGTTGGCACCAAAGCGCTGGTCGATCAGGCTCATGTCCTGCCCAATCTGGTCAGAAACGGCCTGGTCGAATTCGTGTGATGTCAGGATAGGGCCGGTTGTCAGGGTATCGGCCAGCGCCTCCGACACCGTGACATAGTCGGCATTGTTGGGGTCGCCTTTCGTTGTGGATTGCAGGCCGACCTGAATGGTAATAGCCGAGCTAGAGGCTTTTAATGCGCCGGGCGTTTTGCGCAAGTGATAGTATTGATAGCCAGCGTACAGGGCCACTACTCCCACGATGAGTACCACGACCCAGATACGCCGCCATATGATCGACCAGTATGTTCGTAGTTCCACGATACTTCCAGCCCTTTCAAAAGAGGGGCGCGACGTTGCCCCTTTTTTCCGAGATGCTAGCGCACTAATTCGTTGGTTGGCGTGCGCATTTCATGAGATTTTTCCGCGCTCATTTTTGCTTCGATAAATTGCAACATCCGGCGATGGAAGCGCGGTTTATCGAACTCGAGTGCGTGATTGCGAATGGCCTGCGTATCATAACGCGACTCGTCGAATGTCGCCAGCGTTTCCGCGAGACTCGCTACCGTTTGTTCGTGGAAGAAAGCCCCCGTTACGCCATCTATTACCGAGGCCAGCGCGCCACCCGCGCCATAGGCGATGACCGGGCGACCGGAAGCCTGCGCTTCAACCGGCGTAATGCCGAAATCTTCTTCCCCCGGCAGGATAAGCGCGCGGCAATGCGCGTAGTAGCGCAACACCTCTTCATCTGAGAGGCGCCCCAGGAAACGGATAGTTGGCCCTGCCAGCTTCTTGAGCCGTTGCTCGTCGCGCCCGCCGCCGATGATGAGCAGCGGCAATTGTAGGCGATTGCAGGCTTCGATAGCCAGGTCGATGCGTTTATAAGGCATAAAGCGGCTCACTACCAGAAAATATTCTTCCGGCTGAGTCATGGGATCAAAGGGGAAGCGGCTAACCTCGACCGGCGGGGGGATCACGACGGCCTCGCGCCGGTAATATTTCTGGATGCGATCCGCCACCACTGGCGAATTAGCGATAAAATGATCGACGCGCATCGATGTTGTCTGATCCCAGACGCGCAGGTTCGTAATGAAGAACGGCAGGATACTACGTGCCACTTTGCCCAGGTGTTCGCGCTCGACATATTCGTCGTAGTTCCAGCACCAGCGCATGGGGGTGTGGCAATAGCAGATATGCATGGTTCCTGGACGAGTAATCACCCCTTTGCCAAACGCGCTGGAACTGCTTAGCACGAGGTCGTACCCGCGCAGGTCGAGGCGTTCCATAGCGAAGGGGTAGAGCGGGAGAAACGGCTGGTGATGCTTCTTCACCAGAGGCAGCTTTTGCATGAAGGTGGTGCGAATATCGAGCGAGCGAAAGGCCGCGTCAACGCGCCGTGGATCATAAATAGAGGTATAGAGCGGCGCGTCTGGGAAAAGCTCGTGCAATGCCAGCACCACCCGCTCCGCGCCACCCATCTGATTAAGATAATCGTGAACCAGAGCCACCTTCATTGCCATGCGCTCCTAATAAGCTCCCCGGCTAAATAAGACTGCCGGAATGGTGCGTAAGAGTATCATGAAATAGAGGCGTAATGACCAGTTTTCGATATAGTACAGATCCATCAAGACGCCCTCGTCAAAGCTAATATCACTGCGACCGCGCACCTGCCAGAGACCGGTCAAACCAGGTTTAATCGCCAGTCTTTCCTTTTGCCAGTCTTCGTACTGCGCTACTTCTTGTGGCAGCGGCGGGCGCGGCCCCACCAGGCTCATCTCGCCTTTAATGACATTGAGCAGTTGAGGAAATTCATCAAAGCTGGTGCGGCGCAAAAACTTTCCGACAGCCGTGATGCGCGGGTCGTCTTTGATTTTGAAGAGCGGCCCCTGCGCCTCGTTGCGTTCCAATAAACCGTCCAGCCCCTGTTCCGCGTCCTTATACATCGTGCGGAATTTGTATACCCTGAATGGGCGTCCTTCGCGGCCAATACGAGTCTGGCGATAAACCACCACGCCCGGTGATGTCAGCTTTATCGCCAGCGCGATACATAGCCAGAATGGAAAGCCAACCAGCAGTCCTAACACCGCCAGGCCGCAATCCACAATACGTGTCACTAGCAACTGCACTTTGTTAATGGAAACCTGTTTGATGCCGATAAGCGGGATGCCTTCGATGGCTTCCATATCGATGCGCGACAGGCTCAGTTCGTAGAGATCAGGCACCAGCTTGAACGAAGTTCCCAGACGTTCGCATAGACGCACGGTGCGTATGCTCTGCTGGTGGAGATTTGAGGGAAGCGCGATAATTACCTCATCGATCTGCATCGAGCGTATCACCATACCCAGGTCTTCCAGCGTCCCCAGCATCTTGAAGCGTCCGAAGTCGCCGGGTTCCTCATTCAAATCATGCAAAAAGCCGACAATGGAAAAGCCCAGCGTAGGGTTCGCGGCAATGTGCTGCATTATCAGCTTGCCCAGGCGTCCAGAGCCGACCACGAGCAGGCGCGTCTCACCAAGTCCACGTCTATACAGCAGACCCATCACCGAAGAGACAATAAACCTTCCCAGGCACAACACGACAATCGCTATCGCCCAGACAAAAAGGACGAGCAGGCGGGAATTGGATTGCGGCTGAAAAACGAAATAGTAGGTAATCAGAAAAGCCACGCCCAGCGTCGCGGAGCTAACGATATTCCATGCCTGGCGAAACCAGCTTCCTGTCAGGCGCATAGAATACAGGCCGCGCAGGGCGAAAATGAAAATTAGCCCGACAACAACGCCAATTTCAAGCGGGCGAAAAGCGTTAAGGGGCGTAAAGACATAGTTGGAGCTATGTACCGGCCCGTTGCTCTCAACCCCTAAAAGGTTGTTGCGTAACGAGGCCAGCAGCGGGCTATTGCTCAATACGTAATAGCGGAAATAGTGCGCGAGCCGGAAAGATACGTAAATCAGCACGGCATCCAGAATAACAATGGCGATGCGCTCGAAGATGCGCCAGTGGCGACGATTTGAGCGACGCTGGAAAAGCGCCTTCGTCATAGGGCCGGTTACTCCACCTGGACTACCTGTTGTCATATCAACCACTTCTGTTGTTTCTATATCAGGCACAGCGCTTTGAACTCCAGTGATTTCTTGTTGTAGTCTACTGCCATTCACTTATTATTTTCCTCTATCATACACGCCCCTGTTCATCAGAACGCCACTAATGCGCGAAGGTCACACCGCGCCTCTGGCGTCGCGCTTGATGCAAGGTTGCCGCCTGTTCATAGACCGCGATAGTCCGCTGCGCCATCGTCTCCGCCGAGAAACGCTGTGACACCGTTGGCGCGAGTTCGCGGCAGCGCTGGCGTAAGGCTTCATCGGTCAACGCCTGCTGTAAGGCCATCGCCAGAGCGTGGCTATCCAGCGGGTCTACTGTCAGGGCAATGTCGCTGCCCGCTTCTGGTAAGCTTGACACATTTGAGGTGACGACGGGAACGCCACACGCCAGGCTCTCCGCCACCGGCAAACCAAATCCCTCATAAAGCGACGGGTAGGCAAAAGCTGACGCCCCGGCATACCACAGGAGCTGTTCTTCATTAGAAACATAGCCGGGGAACAGCACTTCAGAAGCTAACCCCAGTTTTTGCGCTTGCGCGAAAATCTCGTCATAAAACCAACCCTTCCCTCCTACCAACGCCAGTTTCTCTTTGCGGGAGTAGAACTCGCGTAACTCCCGGTACGCTTCCAGCAACGCCGGTATGTTTTTGCGCGGTTCCAGGGTGCCAAGATAAAGCAGGTAGCCATCATCCAACCCATGTTCCCGCCAAAAGTTCTGCTTTGCCTCATTAGTAATAACGTTTGAGAAACGCGCATCGATACAGGGATAGACCGTTTGTATCTTTTCTGGCGCGATTCCCGCCAGTTTTATGGCATCTTTTTTTGTGCTATTTGAGACCGCGATAATCATGGTCGCGCGTCGTAAACTGCGCATGGTGAAAATGCGGTGATACGCTCTTTTCGCGCGCGTCAGTACCTCCGGGTACAGCAAGAACGCCAGATCGTGCAGGGTGACGACGCCCGCGCACTCACGCGGCAACCTCTCCGGCAACACATTGGCGGGCGAGTGGAATACCTCAATGCGCCGCTCGCGCAAAAGCGCCGGGAGCCGCTGTTGTTCCCACACTACCCTTGAAACGGGTCTATCTTCGGGCCACTCAACCGGGACATATGTAATACCCGCCCCACCGTCCTGCTCTTGCCTGAGACGTTGCAGCGTGTCCTGTCCATTGACGAAAACGGTATACTCGTGCTGCCCCGGTTGTCTTGCTATAGCGGTCAGTAAGTGCCGGATGTAACGACTAATCCCTCCATTACG
Organism: Ktedonobacteraceae bacterium; assembly: GCA_035716135.1. Lineage (GTDB taxonomy): Bacteria > Chloroflexota > Ktedonobacteria > Ktedonobacterales > Ktedonobacteraceae > CF-113. The sequence continues at coordinate 8,301 of DASTKD010000321.1, read as the reverse complement.
ATAGGTGTCGCTGTACGATAGCAATTGAGCATTAATAGCGATGCGCATAGCATTCTTTTCCCTGCAAAGTCACCCTCTCATCTTGCTGTATAACGTCCCTGAAATGAGGCTGGTAACAGCCATAGACCAACCAGGGCGACCGCCAACGTCGTCAGACGACCTGCCGTTGATTGTCATCCTGAGCGCAGCGAAGGATCTCCCGTCGGGCTGAGATCCTTCGCTGCGCTCAGGATGACAGGCGGAGTCGTCCTGGCCGCTCAGTCCCTACACCCGCTGCCACAACAACGTATTATCCACGAATAGCGGATGCACTTCGCCACGCGCATAGAGGGCGCTGAGGGCTGCCTGCACAGTTGTTGTATAAAGGACGTGCTGGGATAGCGACGTGATGGTCGCGCTCTGGCTTTCGGCCACAGCGCGTAGCACATCGCTAAACTGGCGTCCTTCTCCACAGTCAAGCGCGGCGCGGGTCGTCTCCAGGATGTTTTCCAGGCGCTCCGCCGCGTACTCGATGGCCTGTATGGCGCGCGCCGGTGATGTATAGACATCGCCATGCCCGGCCACTATATGAGCAAACGCAGATACGCGCTGTTTCAGCATAGCGAGGGTAGTAAGTCCTGTTGCGATGTCCGTATAGAAAGGAATGCGGTGCTTATCCAGAATATCAGGCGTTAAAAAAGCATCGCCAACGAACAACGTGTCGCCAAAGGCCACACCCACCTGTTCGGCGCTATGCCCGGCCAACGAGAGTACTTCGAGTGGAATCTGATCAATAGCCCTTTCGTTCCCCACCAGTATGCTATCAGCCAGGCAGGGTTTCGCCAGGAAAAATTTATGCTGTAATTCCTTTGGCGGCGCGGCTCCCCCAAAAAGGTAAAGCGGCTCCAGGATGGGACCCGCCATCACCGACGCCTCAACGCGCGTGGCATAAACTTTCAGCCCCGTCTGTCGTACCAGTTGATGCGCGCCGCCCGTATGATCGGCGTGCGCGTGTGTGATAAGCAGCGCGGTGGGGCTAAGTCCCAGCTTCTTTACCTGCTTCAAAATGGCCTGCCCGGCGTCTTTATCGATGCCGCTATCGATAATCAGGCAACGCCCTTCATAAGCGATCACGCCAATATTCGCGCCCCCCTGGACAACCCAGGTCTGCTTATCCAATTGGATGAGTTCCATATACACCCCAATAGTGCTAGTCCAGCCGTAACATATCTTGCGTGCCGTTAAGCAACAGAGTATACTCGTTAATTATGATAGTAGGCATACCGGCAAAGTAAAACGTGACATGTTGCAGCCTAAAAACAAGCGCCGTTGCGTTTTTCTTTGCGTTGGAGTATTATAGCCTACAGTTTCAGGGGGCGCAATGGAGATTGCGTGTAATTTTTATACATTTCGCCTCATTCATAACGGGAGATAATGGCGTTGGCGAAACAACTCCGCCTCGATCCGGCACAGCTAACCGATGTTGGCCGCAAACGCGAACATAACGAAGATAATATGGCTTATGTCATCCCCAAAGACCCACAGGTCATGGCGATGAAAGGCGCGCTGTTTATCGTTGCCGATGGTATGGGAGGTCACGCTGCTGGCGAGGTTGCCAGCGAGATTGCAGTTGATACAGTCAGTAATGCCTACTACATGGATGATAATGAGGATGTGCCAACTCCTCTTTTGCAGGCCATCAAACGTGCCAATCTTGCCATTCACCAGCGCGCGGCGGAGAATTTGCTGCGCAGCGGCATGGGTACCACCTGCGTCGCGGCGGTCTTACGCGGCAATATGGCCTATATCGCCAATGTGGGTGATAGCCGGGCGTATATGGTGCGTGGAAACAAGGTGCGACAAATTACGCTGGATCATTCCTGGGTGGCCGAGCAGGTGAGAGCAGGACTGCTGACCGAGGAGCAGGCGCGCACACACGCGCAACGCAACGTCATTACGCGCTGCCTGGGTACGCAGCCGGATGTGGAGGTGGACGTATTTCTGGAGCCATTGCAAGAAAACGATTGCCTGGTACTTTGCACCGATGGACTGTCTGGCCTGATAAGCGATGAAGAGGTCCTGCGTATCGTAGATCAGTCGGTGCCACAGGAGAGCGTCTATCACCTCGTCGAGCGCGCCAACGAAAATGGCGGACCGGATAACATTACGGCTATCGTCGTGCGCGTACAGGAGGTTGGCATGGAACCGCCGGGGGCTGTGGCGCGTTTAGCCAGCGCTGTGCGCGTCGGCGGGCGCGAAATCAGCGAAGAAAATACCAGCGCTTTGAATGTACTGGCGGGTTCGCCCATATCGTTCGGAGCTACTAATGGCGATGCGCGGGTGAGCAGTTCCCCTTTGCAATTTAGCAGTGGCCCGCTGGCTCCCCCCGATAGTATCACGGCTCCGCAGCCGACGGTAGCAATACATCGTCGCAGTCGCCTCTTTTTCCCTACCCTGTTCTTGATCTTCTTGATCGTGGCCGCGCTGGTCGGCGGTGGTATCTTTTATTTTGTACACGAGAATCAGAATGCGGCTATCGCGCAAACGCTGAATAATGCGCATCAAAAGATCTCAACTGCCGGGGGTGAAAAAGACCCTGTCAGAGCCTTGCAGGACCTGTCCAACGCGCAGAGTAGCCTGAATGCTTTGCCAAAAACGCAAACGTTGGATGGCAACCAGAATGGTCAATTGACAACGCTACAAAATCAAATGGTTGCGCAGGTCAAATCTTCCATTGAGCAATACAACCAGTTGAATAATATCGCCAGCCTGCCGTGCAATTTGACGAACATCAACCCGGTCAATGTAACTGATGCCAATGCTCAACCGCAAAATGTCGTCATCGTTCAAAATGGCAAAGGCCCAGGCAACACGTTATTTGCGCTTGGCAAGGATGGCTCAATCTACCAGATCGATACTACATTTAATCTGGTTGCGAGCCTGCCAAAGCCTGCCGCGTCAAGCTATATCTCTATCGCCAGTGGTGGTTCACAACTGTTTACGCTCTCCGAGCAATTACAGGTACAGAACGGGGCGCAGGTTCCGAGCGGCTATACTTTGACTATGTATACCCTTGATCAGACTGGCAAGCCGGTACAGCCCGTCAATGTGACGATTGATCAAACCTATACCGCCGACGGCTTTGTACCCATACCTACGGCCTTTACCGCCTGGGGAACAAGTATCTATGTTGTACTCGCCAACCAGAACCAAGCGCGTATTCTCAAATACGCGCCGGATAACAAGAACCACCTGGTACCCGCAAGCCCCTTTAACTTTTCGGTCTCGGCGACCATCAGCAGCGTAGCCACCTTCTCGAACCAGTTTTTTATGCTGTTCTCCGATGGGGAAGTGAAGAGTTTGCCCCTGACAGGAGCGGCTATTAATGCATCGGCTTTGTTCACTCCGGTGTTGACAACGCTCTCTATTCCAACACCATTGCCGATTACGTCGAGTGGGTATACACCGGCCACACCCATACCGGTAGTAACTCCGGTGGACCAGAACAGTAATGTTCCCCTGAACATTTCGACGGCTACCATACTGACCTCCGGTGTAGTGAATGGCGCGCCGCATCTCTATATCGGAGACCCACAGAACCATCGCGTACTCGATCTCCAGATACCGGCGGTGAGCGGAACAGGACCGGCAGCGACAGGCACGCCTGTGCAGGCAAGTTTGACCATGCAGCTCGTCCAGCAATTTGTCTCTCCCGGATTGTTAAATCCGGTGAAGAGCATCGCGGTCGATCCCCAGGGCGCAAACGTCAACCTTCTGGCGCAAAGCGCTTCGCAATTGAACCTGGTAACAGTCAATTCAGGCGTTCAGGTGGGTTGCGCGAGTGGTTCGTAGATCTCCATTCGATGCCCCCGGATGCCCACCCCACCCCCGGATGCCCACGAGGGGCGTCCCTACATTTCCACATGGCCCCACCCCCCGCCGTATCGGAGGGATGCCCCTCGTGGGCATCCGGGGGCGTGGCTTTACGTATGCTTTAGAATAGAAAGTAATAATCTTTTCATCATGCAAGGAGCATAGAATACATGGCCTTTGAAGCATATTTTCGTACACATACGTGTGGTGAACTATCTGCGGCGAATATCGGGCAGCAGGTGACGCTGGCGGGTTGGGTGAATAGACGCCGCGATCATGGCGGCCTGGTTTTCCTCGATTTGCGCGACCGCTACGGCATCACTCAGGTTATCAGCGACCCGGAACGTTCTCCAGAAGCGCATCGTAGCGCCTCAGAACTGCGTTCCGAATTTGTTGCGCAGGTGACGGGTACCGTCGTTCCGCGTTTGCCGGGAACCGAGAATCCCAATCTGAAAACCGGAGCCATCGAGGTTGCGGCAGACAGCGTTGTCATTCTCAATCCTTCGCGCACCACGCCATTCCCCATTAGCGATACCATCTCGGTCGATGAGTCCCTGCGTCTCAAATACCGTTATCTGGACCTGCGCCGTCCAAAGATGCGCGACAACATCATCTTGCGCCATCGCGCGGTGAAGGTCATCCGCGATTATCTGGATGAGCGTGGCTTCCTCGAGATTGAAACACCCATGCTGATGAAGAGTACGCCGGAGGGCGCGCGCGACTATCTCGTCCCCAGTCGCCTCTATGCCGGTGAGTTCTACGCGTTGCCACAGTCCCCGCAGCAACTGAAACAGTTGTTGATGGTGGCCGGGCTTGACCGTTACTTCCAGATCGCGCGCTGTTTCCGCGACGAAGATCAACGCTCTGATCGCCAGCCCGAATTCACCCAGCTTGACCTGGAAATGTCGTTCGTGGCCGAAGAGGACGTGATGGACTTGATCGAGGACCTCCTGATCTTCCTGATCGAGAAGACGACGGGCAAGCATATCAAACAGCGTCCTTTCCCACGTTTGAGCTACGCACATGTCATGGAACGTTACGGCACAGATCACCCCGACCTGCGCTTCGATCTGCCCCTGGTCGAGATCAGCGACCTGGCGGCGGCTGGCACCTTCGGCGTCTTCCAGAGTGCATTAGCCACAGGAGGCATGGTCAAGGGCATTCGCGTACCGGGCGCGGGCGGCTATAGCCGCAAAGAGATCGAGGAACTGACCGAGTTCGCCCGCATGTTGGGCGCGAAGGGTCTCGTTTCGCTGGCGATCAGCCCGGCATCCGAGATCAAATCCCCGCTAACCAAATTCATGTCCGCACAAGAGGTACAGGCTATTATCGACCGCTTGCAGGGTGAGGCGGGTGATTTGCTGCTCTTTGTGGCCGATAGCGCGAAGGTCTGCAACGACGTGCTGTTCCGCCTGCGCGTCAAACTGGCTGAACGACTCAAGCTGATCGATCCGCAAGAAATGGCGCTCTGCTGGGTGGTCGATTTCCCTCTGCTGCACTTCGACGAAGAGGGCCAGCGTTACGAAGCCGAACACAACCCCTTCTCCGGCATGGATGAGACCCACGTTGAGCGGCTGGACAGTGACCCGCTGAACATTCGCGCCAAACAGTACGACATCATCTGCAACGGCTACGAAATCGGCGGCGGCAGCGTGCGTATCAACGTGGCCGAACTCCAGCACAAAGTCTTCTCGCTCATGAAACTGGACGACGAACAGATCAAAGAGCAGTTCGGCCACATGCTCGAAGCCTTCGAGTATGGCGCGCCCCCGCACGGCGGCATCGCCCTGGGCATCGACCGCCTCGTCATGCTGCTGGCCGACGAAGACAGCATCCGCGAAGTCATCGCCTTCCCCAAAACCCAGAGCGCGCTCGACCTGCTCATGAACGCCCCCTCGCCCGTTGACGAGAAACAATTGCAGGAATTGCATTTGAGGGTTAGAGAACCGGAGAAACGCGCATAAGATAGCAGGCAATTGGCAGGAAGGGGAAGGCGACCGCAAAGGTCGCCTCTACTATGGCACGCAGTGGCTCTCCAGGCCCGTTCATAGTAGAGGCGATCCTTGTGGTCGCCTTCCTCGCCCCACCCCAATCATTCACAAACCCTGTTATGGCTGCACCGCATACTTGCAGAAATCTAAAGCGGCGGCAAGAGCAGTGCCAGAACCGGTGAATAGCATACCGCTACCGCGTATTGGCATACTGGAAACCAATTCGCTCCTCCTGTACCTTTTATGCCTCCACAAGAAATAACCACTGTCGCTGCGCATGACATAAAGAAAGCGATTGTCAGAACTGCCGATTGCAATTCTGCGCGGAAATTTGCTCAGCGCAACCAGTACCCAGGCATGAAGCGCTTGAAAGAGCGGAAACCAGCTTATTCTCGCAAACAAAGCTGAGGGAGTCGTGAGGAGTAGCAAGAGGATAGAGGATAGAGAACGGGTAGATTTAGTAGCAGAGAGCTTTCCGGCGGGTTGTAAAAGCTCGAATGAAAATTCAGGAATGGGCTGTATGGTGGTGGTCAAACAGCGAAGGCCGACCTCCAGCGTCTTGTAGGTGCTATATACTTGATTGCACGCTCCGCATGAGGCCAGGTGCTCATGAAGCGCCCGGCGATCAGATGGTGAGAGATCATCCTGGTGCCTGGCCGAGAGCTTCCGCACCCAATCTGTACAGGGCAAGCGCATTGAATCTTTCATTACGCTTTTCATGAATCTGCATTCCCTCCTTTCGCGCTAACTTATGGTTTGACTGTAAGAGATGTTGATAGGCCAATCGGAACTGCTCGCTGCCCCGGCTGACATAGATGCTGACACTTTTTTCACTTATCTTTAGCGAGGCGGCAATCTCGCGCTGCGATAAGTTCACTACGAGTTGCAAAATCAGGCAACTACGATACTTCAGCGAGACATGCGCCAGCGCCTGCTGGATATGCTCCATTTCTGCTACGTGTTCTTCTGGACCTGATACATACATCTTCGCGGGCAGGCCATCCTCGCCACTACTTTCCCAGCGCGAGCAGCGAAATTTCCGCCGCCGCAGGTGGTCAAGTGCGGTATTGGTGGCAATGCGATAGAGCCAGGAATGGAATCGCAGCCCATCACGTATGCCCGACAAGGATTGCCACGCTTTAAGAAATGTTTCTTGCGCAAGATCATTTCCCTCTTCATCATCGCCAACCATGTGTGCCAGGTACTTACTAATAGGGACATAGAAGTGTTGGTACAACCTGTCAAAAGCTGCTTTATCTCCCGTTCGTGCCAGTTCCACTACCTCTACAAACCAGGCGTTATCAACGGGTTGCGCAGGGGTAGTGGGAGCGCGTGCTGTTTGAGCCATACGATATGTTGCTCCATTCTCCATGACGAAAGGACAGACTGAAAACCTACAATGTTTCGAGCGAAGCTAGAACCGATATTCTTATTACTGTTGAGCAATTTTGAATGTATCTCTTCCCGATTATGAAGCCATTGAATGGACGAGAAATGTGTAGGTTTTTGGTATATCCGCTACGTCAATGAGGTAGATAGAGAATGAACAGGTAATTTGATCTGGTAAAAGCCCTGTTTTGAACCATGAAGGAGTCCTGAATGATGGACGTGCAGCAGGTCCTCAAACTGTTAGAGGGAGGCCATTTGTCACCACCCGGTTTAAGAAGAGAGAAGAGTAGAGAAGAGCGGGCCGAGGCTCAAGAACTCTGGAAAAGCATCCAGGGGGCGCTTGCGAATGAGCGCGAGCAGCAGATCGCTTACTTACTTTACAACTGCGGCCTCAAGGCAGCAGATATTATGCAGATCTTTCCACAGGAGTTCAGCAATCCACGCGAAATCTCCCATGTGCGCCGCGCTGTTATGCAACTGATTTCCAACGCTTTTGCATAGAGAACTGCTAAATTTGGATGCGTATGTATACTGATAATAAGGTCTCCCCCAGAACCTGGAAGTGCATATCTGGTTGGAAGGTGGAAGGAGAAGACATGGCATCTAATAATCCGCTCGGTACGAATCGACCAATGACAGCCGTACCGTCAAGTTCAATGGCATCGACAGGCATGTTATACCGGCAGGCCCCTGCCGCGAACATAGCAGTCGGCGTATCCCCCAAATTTATGCCGGCGCTGACCGAAGAGGAGGCGGTCATGCAGGCGCGCCTGCTCAAAGCTCTGGCAGACCCGACACGCCTGCGTATTTTAAGCTTGCTCGGTCGCCACGAGGGCGAAGTATGCGTCTTTGAAATCGTCGAAAGTTTCACGCTCGAACAGCCCACTATTTCGCATCACCTGCGTATCCTGCGTGACGCCGGCCTTGTTGATTGCCGTAAAAAGGGCCTGTGGGCCTACTACTACGTGCGCCGCGAAGCCCTCAATCGCGCCCAGGACGTAATCAACAGCCTCGTCGAGTAAGGCGGTATATTTTTAAAAGTCACCAGTGTCTAGCAAGGCGACCGCAA
>DASTKD010000320.1:0-12095 GCA_035716135.1 Ktedonobacteraceae bacterium | reverse complement strand
GACCGCCGTCGGCAGCGCGGTAGCTATGGGTTTGGTTTATACATTTGGGATTGGTAATCAGCCCCTATAATAAAGAATGTAGATCATAATAACACAGGATAAGCTGATGAAAAATATTGTTCGACACATCATCTCGCCGTCGTGGAAGCCACGACGAGCCGCTACTGCCGGATTCGCGGCCACCATCGTCTATAGCATCGCAATGGAAGGTGATATGTCCCTGACGGGCAATCGCTTTAGCGATACACGCTTCATTGCAGGGCTGCTGACGGGAAAAGCTCATCCTCCCCGGCCTGTACACTGGCTGGCCTGGATGATTCACCTCTTGAACGGGGTATTGCTGGGGGAAGTATACGCGGCAGTCTTGAAACGCTTTTTGCCGGGGCCGAACTGGTTAAAGGGAGCCATTTTTGGCGAGTTGTTTATCGTGTCGCTCTGGTGGTTGACACCACTGGCGGATAAGCATCATCCTATGATTAAAAGTGGCGAGTTGCCCAGGCTCGCCAACTGGACTTCATTCTTGCAGAATATCGCGCGTCACCTGGTCTTCGGGCTTGCGTTAGGGCTGCTCTACAGGGAATGAGTTACGGTTAAGACAAACGATACGACTCTTATTGCCAGCGTGTGAACAGGTTATCTATCATGCGACCCACAAACGGCAGGCGATAATTCGGACGGAACCATACCATCACCGTCAGCCATACAGCCAGCACGATAATAAGCCAGAAGAGTATCGAAGCGACCAGACCGCCCAGTACTATGCTGAAGAAAGCGCCAATGAAAAACACTTTGCCCAGCAGAAATGCCAGCACTTTTACGATAGCAAGCGCAATGGACAGCACGCCAAAGATCACACTCGATTGGAGCGCGTGTCCGCGCACGTTGTGATTCTTCTCAAACAGGGCGACAATCAGGCCCACCAGCCAGCCAAGCGGCCAGAATAGTCCTGCTACCGCGCTTATCGGATAAAGCAGAGTGCGCTCTACTCGCTCGTCTAAACCGAATGTGGTATTGCTGCCACTCATTGACGATCTGCTTCTACCGACTCTATCTCTATTCATCATGATATTCCTCAATCTTTCTGAACTGGTGACACTGGCGACCGCGCCATATAGACCAGATATTTGTTTCTCTGCAATGTATACGAATGTGCCATAAGCAGGTTGCAATTTTATATACGTTGTCAGACCCTGGCAAACGGCGTATAATGAAGAGAGAAACAATACAAAATCACCTTTTCAGGAGGCTTCACCATAATGGGCGGTCCAGCATTAATCATCGTAGATAATCAGGGTGTATTTTTAGCCGACCTCTTCGGCCTGATCCTCGCGCTTCCCGTCGCGCTGTTCCTGGCATTCTGGATGAGCGCGGTAAAACGTCGCTCGGTCGTAGTACTTGGCGCGTTCATCGGTGCCTTTCTCGGCTTTCTTGGCATCCTGGCCTGGGTTGGCGAGTTGATTTTCGATTCGGTATTGCCTGGGGCCAATCCCGGTTCGGTCTTCTTTGGTTCGCTGCTCATCAACTCTGCCGCCGGGCTAGCTTTTGGCATCCTGGCTGATCTCATCGTCGCTAAAGCGACCCGCCGCGACTATCGCAGACCCATGTCTGTTTCAGAGTAACGGATAGCCATGTTCTATCTATTGCACGGCAACGACGAATTTACCTGTCGAGAACAGCTCAAAAAGCTGCGCAAACAGGGCGATTACGGCTTCAATAGTGACACCTATAGTGGCTCCGAAACGCCCCTGGCTACGCTTATCGCCACCTGCGACACCTTCCCTTTTCTCACCGACGCGCGCCTGGTGGTACTCGAGGGCTTGCCCCGCAAACGCAAGGGCGAGGATGCCGGAGCGGAACACAAAGAGGCAAAGGATGCGCAGGCGGATAAGCCGAAAAAAGGCAAAAAGAGCAGTAAAAGTTCGACCGAAACGCGCGGCGGCTTCGAAAAAGGGCTGGCCGAGTATCTCGCCCGTCTGCCTGCAACCACCACACTGATTACACTGATAGACGACGAGCTATCAGCCAGCAGTCCACTGCTGAAAGCGGCTCAAGAGCATGGCAAGGTCATCCAATGCACCCTGCCTAAGGGAGCCGCGCTGGAAAGCTGGATTCACAAGCGGGCGCAGGCGCGCGGCGTCAAAATTACGCCCGATGCGACTTCGCTGCTGGCAAATTTCACTGGCAACCAGTTGCGTATGCTGGCAAACGAGATCGACAAGCTGGCAACCTACGTGGGAGACCGCGCCGTTATTGATGTGCAGGACGTGCATTTGCTCTCCGCGCAGGCACAGGAGGCGCGTATCTTCGACCTGACCGACGCCCTCGCGCAGCGCAATCGCCAGCAAGCGCTGGACTTGTTGCACGACCTGCTGGCGGATGGCGAGCCACCGCTCAAACTCATCAGCACCATCACATCGCAGGTGCGTTCACTCTTGCTGGTCAAAGGACTGGCAAGCGATGGTTTGCGCATCCAACAAATCGTCGCAGCGACGGGCATGGCTCCTTTTGTAGCGGAAAAAGCTCTGCGCCAGGTAGGAAAATTTCAAATCGCGCAACTGGAGGGAGCCTATCGCCAGTTGCTGGCAACCGATGCCGCCCTCAAACGCAGCCGCATGACCCCGGAAATGGCTCTGGACCTCCTGGTCGTCAATTTCGGCAACGTCTAAAATGAGCCAGATCAGGCCCCGGTTGTCATCCATCGCTTCACCCTGTCATCCTGAGCGCAGCGAAGGATCTCTCCTCGGCCACACGCAGATCCTTCGCTGCGCTCAGGATGACAGGGGGGAAGTTTATGACACAATTACAGCAACGTATTATCGAACGCATCCAGCGCGAAGGACCAATCAGTTTCGCCTCCTATATGCAAATGGCGCTCTATGAACCCGGTTGCGGCTACTATGTCAGTGGGGAGCATAAGATGGGCTGGGAGGGAAAAGATTATATCACCAGCACCGATCTCTCCAGCCTGTTCGCTACCTGTATGGGACGCCAGTTGCGGCGCATGTGGGAACAGTTGAAGCGGCCACATCCGTTTATTGTGCGAGAACAAGGCGCGGGACGCGGCCACCTGGCACGGGATATACGCGCCTGGGCGGAACAAGACGCGCCCGATTTCTCTGCCGCCCTCGATTACCAGCTTGAAGATATTCGCGCCGGGCAAGACGCACGCGAAGCAACGAGCGACAACAAGCATCAAGCCGACATAGCGCCCTCAGTAATCCTTTCAAATGAGTTGATTGACGCCTTTCCCGTGCATATCGTAGAGAAGCATGGTGAACATCTCTATGAAATATTTGTCGATTGGCAGCATGAGCGGCTGGTAGAAACGCTCAAAGAGCCTGATACACGCATATTTGAGGATTACCTGGATCGCTATCGCGTTCCCTGGCGGGACTATGGCGACAGGTGGCGCGCGGAGATCAATCTAGATGCGCCGCGCTGGATGGAGCGCGCGGCACAGAGTGTGCGCAAGGGCTTCGTCCTGACCATTGATTACGGCGCTAAGGCCACCGCTCTATATACGCGAGAGCGCCGCGAAGGTACTCTGCTCTGCTACTATAACCACACGCTCAATGATCGCCCGCTTATGCGACCCGGCCAGCAAGATATTACCGCGCACGTCAATTTTAGCGCATTGATCGAGGCAGGACGCCAGCATGGGCTGCGCCTGAGCGCGTTCACCACGCAGCGCGAGTGGCTGCAAAACATGGGTATCGCGGAGGAGTTGGAACGCCTGCGAGTGCGCGATTACGCGGCATCCATGACGCAGCGCGCCAGCGATGAAGGGCAGGTCGCCCTGCTACGCTGGTATTCGCTGCGCCAGGGCGTTACTACATTAATGGACCCGGCAGGCATGGGCAATTTCAAGGTATTGGTGATGCGCCGTTAGAACTTGCGCGGGTAAACGGTATTATCATAGCCATTGTTGCTGCCCGGAGCCACGCCCGTATTAGGGAAGCCGGTTGGCGTGGTCGGGGTCGCATTCGGTGACACCTGGGTATTTGTGCTATCCGCCTGGGTCGCAACCGGCGAAAGCTGGAGTACGGTATTTGTGGCCTCGACAGAAACACTGGAATCATTGGTACTCAACTGGCCGCAGGCCAGCACCGAATCATTTGAACTGGTGCCATTATGAACATCGATATACCACTTTTTACCGGTATCGAGGGAGGCGAGGCTAAACGTGTTATTGACGTTGCCATTGCCATCCGAGGAAACGACCCCAACATCCACAAAGCCCGAGTTGCCGCATTGATCTGGATCAAGCGTTATCTCGTACTTCGTACTGTTAGTCAGCCCGCTGAGTGAAATTTGCAGCTTATTATTCTTGTCCAGGAAGTTCGCAGGAACAAATTGCGCCAATCCCGATAACGAGGGCAGGTTATTGTTAAGGTCATTTATCAAGGAATTGCCAGCCTTCGCCACAAAATGAGGAATAAGGAATATAAGCGCAACAATGATCAGAGCAGTCAAAATGATCAGCCGGAAGAATCTGCGCAAACAACCCATAGCAACTGGCCTCCTTGTCGTCCCTGATTTTAGATGAGTCAAATAAATCTACATGTATTATATCCATCCAATTCATACATGTCTATGGGTATTTTTGGCGTAATATTGCCGCCCGCTCCAATCGACACCCTTATGTGTCAGCACGCGCCATGCCGATTGGGCCAGGATGGCTTCAAAAACCGCGCCGGCCAGGGGATGCGTAAAGGCATAGTACCAGGGAACATCCAATTCTTTATTTATCCAGCCGCGATAGGCCAACAAAGGAGCCAGTTCGAGCAGCGTTGCCAGGGCCACCTCAGCCGGCGTGATACGTTGTTGCTTGCGGGCAGAAAACAGGTTCAGCACCCATGCCAGGGCGGGCAGCAAAAACGGGGCAATCGCCACCATTGGCAGGCCAATCAGGATGACCAGCGTAAAGGCTACGCCGCCGCGCGAACCCAGATAGGCGTTTTTGCGCCAGCCGCGCCAGGTCTCAGGCAGGTTGCGATACATGCGCACATGCACCAGGTCACGCCCATCATACATGCGCAACCGGTATCCCTGGCGTTTGACAACTCGCGCCAGGTCGCGGTCATCCAGCAGCGTATCGCGCAGTTCGGGACGCGCATAGCCCCCCAGTTTGTCGTACACAGCGCGCCGGATGAGGATAAATTGCCCGTTGGCGAGGGCTACAGGACTGCATGGATCATTCACCAGGCGGGGTGGGTACTGCATCATGATGCCAAGATAGGCCATCGGCATCATCACGCGCTCCCAGAAGCCGGGCAACTCCTGGCGCGAACCCAGTGATAAGAGGTCAACCTGTTCATCGATGGCTTTATTGACGGCATGGCTGAGCGCGCCGGGCGCGTGCCACGTATCAGCATCGGTCAACAGCAGCCAGTCTCCATGCGCCTCTTGCGTACCTCGATAGATGGCGTGGGGTTTGCCTGCCCAGCCCGGCGGCAAATTATCGCGCAGGCGCAACACAAAGAGACGATCCCCGCGCGGATGGCTCTGCGCGATCTCCTCCAATATGCGCGGCGTGGCATCCGCCGAGCCATCATCCACCACAATCACCTCAAAATTTTCATAGTCCTGCTCTAACAGTGATGTCACACAACGCCTGATATTGAGCTCCTCGTTGCGCGCCGGTACAATGATTGAAACGAGCGGGTTGCTTTCGGGTCGAGTAGTGTTTGCGGGTTCTGGTGCTATCGGCGCAGAGCGGTCTTCTTTGGCTGGAGCAGTGCGCAGCCAGAGAACGATATAAAACCCGATCACGCCGATGACATGCGACCAGAAGAACAGGCGCGATAGAGATGAGAACCACTTGCGTTTTTTCATTTGTTTTGCTCTTTTTTGTGTAGTTTACAAATTGTATTATATCGTTAGAAAGATATGCCAACAAATTATTCTGCTTTCAGCCACTTGCGCACGCCCCATGACAGATGTACAATCTCATAGACATACGAAGCACAACAACGAGGGGTATCATGCGAGGGAGACGTTATGTGAGGCTGGTATTGATGTTGACCATCAGCCTCAGCATATTACTGGGTTTGAGCTGGCTGCCGTTATTTTCGAAGGCACCGGCAGCGCTGGCGCACGCTTTTGTGATCGGGTCTGACCCGGTGGATGGTTCGACCATCAATACCGCGCCTTCTGTCATACGCATCTTCTTTAATGCTGATATAAGCCCGGCCAGTAATGCGCGCGTTTATGTCTTCGCGCCCGGCGGTCCCATCAGTGGCAGCGAAGTTGACGCGGGGCATAGCTATATCCCCGCCAATAATGCGCGCGAACTGGACACGCCGCTCATAGCAACGTCTAATTTGCCGCAGGGCAGTTACGAGGTGAAGTGGACCGCGATTGCGCAAGATGATGGACACGCCACCAATGGCCTGATTGGCTTCAACCTCGGCCTGCCGGTGACAGGGCTGACAGGCACGCCCATTCTGGGGCCGAGTACCAGCAACAACCTGCCGCAGTTGAATTTGCAGGGTGTCCTCTCCGTCATGTGGGGATGGCTGACCACGCTGGCTCTGATGTTCTGGGTTGGCCTGGTGACTATGGAAGCGTTGCTGTTACTCAACGCGAGAAACAACGGGGATGATGTCGAAAGCGGGGTTCTGGCCGCTCTGCGCAAACAGGGCAAACCGTTGCAGTGGTTATGCCTGTCAGCAGTTCTGGTGGGCGAAATCATCAACCTGGTATTGCGCGGCGCGTTATTGACACAGGCAAATGTACAGAACGGCATCGACCTGGCGACACTACGCCAGATTGTGTTTGAAACCAGCTATGGCTGGCTGTGGCTGGCGCGTATCACTCTTATCTGCCTCGCGCTCGGCTTTCTCTGGTGGACAACCAGGCAGAGACGGGCGGCAAGCCCACTATCCCCTACACGCTCTCATCGTCTCGGTCAACTACGTATGCAGGTAATGGAAGAGCGCAAAAAAGAGGATAACGCGGCTCAGGAAGAGACCGGTAATGCCACGGAGCAACCAAAACTGACACCCGCTTCGATTGCTGCGCTTCCCACCACGCCCATAGTGGCGAGTCCTTTGCCCACAAGAACTCAACGCGGCGCAAGTATTGCGCGCTGGCACACCATCGCATGGTTGACGCTGGCCGCTTTGATCCTGCTGACGCTGGCTTTCTCAAGCGACACGGCGCAACTGGCGCAGGCGCATTATAGCGCTATCATAGTAACGTGGCTGCAACTGCTTGCGCAGGCCGTCTGGTTCGGCGGGGCCGCTTACCTCGGCTTTGTCCTGTTGCCGCCTTTGACCACGCTGAAACCAGATCATCACGGCGATTTTCTGCTTAACCTGCTGCGCTATTACATGCCCCTGTTACTGGCATCGCTGGCCGTCGTGCTGCTCAGCACGCTCTTTTTGACGGAGACCACCATCAGTAACGCCGGGCAATGGCTGAACGATCCCTATGGACGCTCGCTGCTGGTCATGCTGCTGCTCTTCGCGCTCATGTTGATCTTCACGCTCTACAGCCTCTTCTATTTGCGACCCGCGCTGCGCCGCCAGGTAATCCTGCTGCCGGTCGTAAATGCTGACCTGCCGGGGCGGCGCGCGCGCCATTCCGCGCTGGAGCAAACCGAGAACGGCCTGAAACACACCATGCACATCCTGGCCGCGCTGGGAGGCGGCGTGCTGCTATGCGCCGCGTTGATGTCGTTCTTCGCGCCGCCCATCGTTTTCCCGAAAATCGACTACAAACTTACCGTTACGCAGGTTCCACCATCCACCCCAAATGTGCTGACACAGCAGGCGGGAAATCTGACCGTCTCGCTTGCAATGCAGCCGGGGCATGTTGGCGTAGTCAACACCCTGACTATCACGCTGAAGGACAACGCCACAGGCCAGCCGGTAACGAACGCACATATCCAGGCCACCACCAATATGCAAATCATGGACATGGGAACGGCCAACAAAGAGCTATCGACGGCTGACAACAACGCCCCCTACACGACTACGTTCCAGCCCGGCGAAGCGTTCTCCATGATTGGCGCGTGGGTTATCACCCTCAACATCCAGCAACCCGGCCACACGGCAGTACAAACCCAATTCGTCGTCACATTGACGAGCTAGTTGATGCCTCGCTCTTCCCTACAAAAAGCGAGCGCCGGAAAAGCAAAACTGGCACGAGCCAGAGCGGATAGACCAGATAGGGCAGGTTCGAGGCCCAGTAGGATATATCATTCGTGACGCTCGGAAGACCGGCGAAGATGTCGCCCAGAAAGAAACCAACGATCGCATAGAAGATCATCGCGCCCGTTATTAGCCCGATCGGGATCACCCAGGGCCGCCTCAGCCAGAGGCCGATGCCAGTGGCGATATAGAGCGGGCCAAGCAAGAAGGCATCCTCGACAGCGCCCGCCAGAGTGCCAGGTCTACTTTCAGGTAACTGTTATCACCATTCAAAATATAGGAATACCAGACCTGACCGAGCAGGTTGCTGTTGGGGCCAATAGTAACGAGGTGCAGCCCGAAAAGCACATAATAGAACTGGGGAATGGTGGTGACAACACCGAGCAAGAACGAGAAGCCGGCGAGGATGGAGAGCCAGAGTGGACGCCTGCCCACGCGCTGGACAGGTGCAGACGAATTGATGCCTGTGTTCATAGTACTATACCTCCTTTACTTCCCTCAAGTATACGCTGAAATCAGGCGGGGCTACAGTATTTTTCGTCATAATACGCCGGGCTATTCCAACTCGCGTACATCGCGCACCAATAGCGGGATTAGCACATTCGCCAGGTTGATTGAGCCGAATATGATAAAGACTGGCGCGGGACCGATGCGGTCGGTCAAGATGCCGCCCAGCGCCTCGCCAACGGGAATCATGGCGAAAGAGCCAAGCGTGTCCAGGCTGATGACGCGCCCCAGCTTATCGCCAGGGATCGTTTCGTGCAGAATAGTGAAAAAGATGGTATTGAAGAAGGCCAGGCCAAAGCCCACCAACATGCTCGCCAGAGACGCGACGAGCGGTTCTATGCCACGCGGAAAGGGCAGGCCGAATATCAAAATACCGCTGCAACTCAAGACGAGCGAGAGATAGGCCAGCAGGCCCCGCTTCTTGAGGCGCGTCGCCTGCCCGATCAGAAGCAAGGCAATGATTGAGCCAATGGCCCCGGTTGTACTCATCAGGCCATACAACCAGGCACCCTGACCATAGATATCGTGAACCAGTTTGGGCGTAGCAACCGCCAGCGTTGCTGTGAAACCAATATTGCCAACGGATGCGCTGAGTGTTGTTACCCATAACCAGCGGGTATTTCGTACATAGACCAGACCCTCCCTGACATCCTCTACCACACCACGAAAACCGCGCCGCTCTGCTGGCATTTCCCCGGATACAGGCGCGCTAAAGTCGTCTCCTACAGCTTGCATCTCTTCTTCCGCCGGTTCCTGTATCTCAAGCGGCCTGGCAACATGTCGCTCCGGGATGCGCACAGGCAGGAGGAAAGCAACAGAGATAAAGAAGCTCAGGGCATTGAAGGCGAAAGCTCCAATCGGGCTAATCAAGGCGATCAAGCCCGCTCCCACCAGTGGGCCTACCAGTTGCGCCAGGTTGCCGCTCAATGAGACCAGCGCATTGGCCGAGGCGAGATCATCTTTCTCGACGAGATCAGGCGTAATCGCCATGATAGCGGGATTAAAAAAGCCATCGACCACACCAAAGATCAACGCTTCGATAATCAGGTGCCAGAATTGCAGGTGGCCCGTGAAGCCCAGGATGCTGATGAGCAGCACGACTACGCCGCGCCCACCGTCTGACCACAGGATAATCAGGCGTCGTGGCAGACGGTCTGCCGCGACGCCTCCAATCAGGACGAAAACTAACCGGGGAATAGTACCCGCGATCAGGACAACACCCATCGCGGTGCCAGAGTGCGTCATCAGCAGAACCTGCCAGGCCAGGGCGATGTAGAAAATGCCGTCACCCAGGTTGGAGATAGTCTGACCGATCCAGATCATAGCATAGGGGCGCGATTTTAAGGCGCGCGCGAATTGCAGGCGTTTGCCAGAAGCCGCAAACATCGTAATACTATCCTTTTATGCTCTGTTTATCCCTGAGATGAACCGGTAGAGGCTTTATGCAACCAGCCGCGCTCGGCATAACCCTCAGCGCTGGTGATGATATGTTCGGATTCGGCGGCTGTGAGAGGACGCGCGACTTTCGCCGGAATGCCGAGAGCGAGTACGCCTTCGGGAATGGTTTTATGTTCCGCTACCAGAGCGCACGCGCCGATGATAGTGCCAGAGCCGACACGCGCATGTGAAAGCACGACGGCTTTCATACCGATCAGCACATGATGCCCTATCGTCGCGCCATGCACCACCGCGCCATGCCCGACGGTGCATTCGTCGCCAATAATTAGCGGCGCGTCGGCATCGACATGCAGCGTGCAATTATCCTGTATATTGGTGTTCCGCCCGATGACAATAGGAGCCACATCGCCGCGCGCCACCGCATTGTACCAGATGCTCGCGCCCTCGTGTATCGTGACATCGCCAATTACCATTGCACCCGGCGCGATAAACACATCCTCCGCGATGGTGGGCCAGACGCCCTTAAATGGAAATATGGGCATGGGTTTCTCCTATCATGCCCTGTCATCCTGAGCGCAGCGAAGGATCTCTCGTCGGCAATGCACAGATCCTTCGCTGCGCTCAGGATGACAGGGCATGAGCGATGGTAGTTGTTAGCATCCATTAAGCGAGCTAAAAAAATATATCAATGCTTACGCGCTTAACGGCGCATGGCATTACTCATCACAAATACCAGATTAGCCGGGCGTTCGGCCATGCGGCGCATCAGGTAGGGATACCATTGCGAACCGTAGGGAACGTAGACACGCACATGGTAGCCCTGACTTACCAGCTTTTGTTGCAGGTCGCGGCGAATGCCATACAGCATCTGGAACTCGAACGCGGCTTTATCAACACCGTTATCGCGCGCATATTTGCAGGCGGCGTTGATGATGGCCTCATCGTGGGTGGCAAGGGCAGGATAGTTACCGTGCAGCAAAAGCTGCATCATCAGGCGCACGTAGTTGGTATCAACCTCGCTTTTCTGCTGAAAGGCGACGGAGACCGGTTCTTTGTACGCGCCTTTCACCAGGCGCACACGCGCGCCCTGTGCGATCAACTCTTCGACATCTTTTTTGCTGCTATGCATACAGGATTGGATGACGGTTCCTACATGCTCAAACTGCTTATGCATCCGCAGGGTAATATCTACCGTCCGCTCGTTATAGGCCGACCCTTCCATGTCGATGCGCACGAAAATAGGGAAGCGCTGCGCGTGTTCTAAAATCTGGCAGACGTTCTGTTCGCATAGTTCCTGCGAAACATCCAATCCCAACGCGGTCAGCTTGATCGAGATATTGGCATCGACGCCCGTTTGCTTGATCGCATCAAGGATCGCAATATAGGCTTGCGCGCTCGCCATAGCTTCTTTCGCGTCTGTGACGTTCTCGCCGAGGTGGTCAAGCGAAACATGCATGTTGCGCGCATTGAGTACGCGCGTTGCCTCAATAGCATCGTCCAGCGTCTCGCCCGCCACAAAACGCCGCGAAACTCCGCGCGTGGCGCGATTATGAATAACAAAATTACGTACCGACCCGTTTTGAGCAAGATACAACAGCGTACCTTTGAGCATCATCGCCCCCTTAAAAAACTATGCACAAGAACATACTACAGGATTACTTGATACAACTATCATAGCACAAACTAGGCAGGTCCGATGCGGTTCCAGAGGCCCAGGCGTATCAGTTCGCTGCGCGCCTCGAAGCCGAAATAGTCGGGGTCCATATCGCGTCCATGACGTAACACCAGCCCTCGTAACATTTCAATCTGCTCCGCTTTGCTGGCGCTATCACGCTCGAATGGGATGTGATGCGCCAGCAACTCGATTGCCTGCCGGTTATACCATTGTTCCTGTGTTTCTGGCATAGTCTCACATGTTTCCAGGCGCAAGACATACGGTGAACTACGTTAATATACAATATATGATAGCCTATTTGCCCTACAACTCCCAACAAAACTTGACCGGCTTACTTTGTGATGCTACCTTGACATGCA
>DASTKD010000319.1:0-6302 GCA_035716135.1 Ktedonobacteraceae bacterium | reverse complement strand
GCATATTTCGTTAGAAGGAGCGTCATTCATGAAAGCAGTCGTTATCACACAACCTGGTGGGCCGGAAGTACTGGAAATACAGGATGTAGAGACGCCTGAGCCGGTGGGCGAGCAGGTGCGCGTGCGTGTGCGGGCGTCGGGCATCAATCGCGCCGAGCTATTGCAGCGCATGGGAGGGTATCCTGCTCCGGCTGGTTCGCCGCAGAATATTCCGGGGCTGGAATTTGCGGGTGAGGTTGATGCGGTGGGATCGCTGGTGAGCAAGTGGAAGCCGGGTCAGCGCGTAATGGGACTGGTGGGAGGCGGCGCGCAGGCCGAATATCTTGTCACCCACGAAGGGCTGCTGCTGGAGATACCGGCCAATCTCGATTTCATTCAGGCAAGCGGCATCCCTGAAGTTTTCATGACCGCTCACGACGCGCTCTTTACGCAGGCCGGTTTACAGATGGGCGAGCGTGTCCTGATCCATGCCATCGGTAGCGGGGTGGGAACGGCTGCCCTTCAACTGGCGCGAGCGGCGGGCGCAACCACCTGTGGCACTTCGCGCACGCCTGCCAAACTGGAAGCGGCGCGGGCGTTGGGTCTGGACGTGGGCCTGTCCGATCAAAACTTTGCTTCTGAGATCCAACGCCTGACCAATGGCGAAGGCGTGCATGTCGTGCTTGATTTCGTGGGCGCGCCCTACCTGGAGCAGAACTTGCAATCGCTGGCGTTATGGGGCAGGCTGGTCTTCCTGGCGACAATGGGCGGTACGCACAGCAACGTCAACCTGGGCATGTTGATGCAGAAACGCATCTCTATGCGCGGCGTTAGCCTGCGCACACGCACGCTGGAGGAAAAAATGGCGGTGACGCGCCGTTTCGCGGCGGGCGTTTTGCCCTTGCTGGCGAATGGGCAAGTGAAGCCAATTATTGAGCAGGTATACGCGCTTGAAGAGATTGCAGAGGCACATCGGGCGATGGGGGAGAATAGGAATTTTGGTAAACTTATTGTGACTATCGCTTGAATTGTTGACATAGCTGCGATAATAGTGTCGGATAACTCTTCTGGTTTTCGTATGGGTACGATGTTTGCTATATAGTAAGAGGTGGTGCGTGATACCCGCAGGCGATTTTTCCCGGTCCAACCTGGGAACCATTCTCAATTCCATCGTAGATGCCGTCTGGATCTACGATGCTCAGGGTCATGTTCTCCAGATGAATAGCGCGGCTCAGCAGTTGATCGGCGTCACAGACAAAAACACCTATCTTTCACTGGACGTTGAGCGTCGCCTGGCGGCATTTGAGATGTGTGATGTGGATGGCAATCCCATGCCGCGCGAACAATGGGGGCTTCTACGCATTCTCAATGGTGAGGTGCTGACCGGCGCTAATTGCATGATGGGGATGATTCGTACCTTCGACGGACGGCAAGTATATATCAGTGTAAGTGGTTCCCCACTGCGAGACGAGTGCGGTAATATTATCGGTGCTGTAACCGTTACAAGGGATGTGACTGAAAGACAATGCCTGGTGCAGCAGCTAGAAGAACTGGCGCGCGAGGCTCAAACGCGCGCCAGCAGACTGGAAGCTATCATCGAGTCGATGGGGGAAGGCGTCGTAGTCTATGATCGCGCTGGAAATGTGCTACAAATGAACGCGGCGGCGCAGCAACTATTTGGCATTGACGATGTCAATGCATATGTATCTGAACCTTTATTGAAGCGCGCAGCTCACTATCAGAGCTATGATGTAGAAGGGCGCATTATTCTACCGGAAGATAGCGGTATTGCCTCCACGCTGCGTGACGGGGTGGTTACCAACCGCGAGGTATGGCTGACCCTTCCCGGTGGAAGAACCAGAATATTGCGCAATACGGTCTCACCAATTCGCACAGCGCAGAATGAGACGGATGGCGCGGTAATCGTCTCGCGGGATATTACAGAGCCGAAGAGTATTGAGCGGCAGAAAAGCGAGTTTCTTTCAATCGCCAGCCACGAGTTACGCACCCCTATCACAGCGTTGCAAGGATTTTCCGAACTGCTCCAGATGATGATTGAGCGGGGACAGAGTCTTGATACGCCGCGCACCATCCATGCTGTGAAAGAGATCATCCAGCAGAGCCAGAGGCTTACACGCCTGATCGAGGATATGCTCGAAATTTCGCGTATTGAAACCGGACGTATGCCGCTCCAGATCGAGCCGAACGATTTACTTGAAACGCTCAAGCATAGTGTAGAGATTCAGGCATCCATCAATAAGCGGCATATACTCAAACTTGTGATAGAGGGACTTCAGCCTGAAGATGCTCTGCCGGGTCATTTTGACCATGACCGTATCGAGCAAGTTTTGAACAATTTGATTGGCAATGCGGCGAAGTATAGCCCGGCTGGCAGCGAGATCGAGATAGGCTTGCGCTACGACGCGGCAAATCCTTGCGAGGCGCTGTTGTGGGTAAAAGACGCAGGCGTGGGTATTGCTAATCACGAGGTTGCGCATATTTTCAAGCGTTTTCATCGTGCTAGCAACCTGGATCGCTCGATCAGTGGCTTCGGCATCGGCCTTTACCTGGTGCATGAATTTGTTACGAGGCATGGTGGGCGCGTCTGGGTCGAGAGTGTCGAGGGCAGCGGTTCGACCTTTTATGTTTCGCTGCCGCTCTTAGCATAAGTTACGCTCTCTCAATCACCAGCAGCCCGGTTTCCGGCTCGCGTCCCACAACCACTGGCACGCTGTCGCTTGCACTTGTACGCATACAAAACGGCGGGTCGTCCGGCAATCCCCCTTCGACGACGGCGCGCGCCGCGCTACAATAATCTAGTACGATGGGCGGTTTGAAGGCTTCGTAAAGCGCGATGGCCGCGCTTGCGCTGTCCCACAACTGGATGCCGGCCTGCTGGCGTTGCAGCTCCAGCGCGAGATAGCCGGCGCACACGGCATCATCAAGCCCAAAGTAATCGGATTCGCCAGAACAGACGATATGAATATCGCATTCGCGTGTCTTTGCCAGTGCCAGCGCGTGAGCCGTGACCGCTCCGGCATTGTAAAAACTACCTGCCAGGCGCGGCGCTTGCTCCGGGCAGGCATAGAAGGCGCGGGTGCCATTGGTGGTCGTCATTATCAATTCGCGCCCGCTCAGGTCAAGCTGCGCATACTGCACAGGCGAGTTGCCATAGTCGAAGCCAGGGATACGCTGCACATCGCGTTCGCCGCACAGCAAGCGCCCCTCAATCTTTTGCGCCGCCTCCCGCGCCTGCTCGATACTCCCCGCCACCAGCACCCGCGCCGCCCCCCGGTCGAACATAACCGCCATGCTGGTAGTCGCGCGAATAACATCTACGATGATGTAGATGTCGTTTGTGGTAACATCGTCAATGACGATAGAGGAGGGGATGAAATAGATGCCTAAGTGCAAATTTGGTTCCTCAAAATCTCTCTACAGATGTGGATGTATCCCGGTTCACTGTTAATATTCTCAACCCCTCGTTCGCTGCACTTTCTTGTTGAGAATATCAACGAGCGTCTGTGGCGATGTAACGAGAACTTGTAAATCTTCTCTATCGATAGTAATAATAGTAAGATTTGTCTGGCGTGTTATACAATCGGCATAACTCAAAGCTTTCCTGCTAAAAAGTCCTGTTGTAGCTATAAAAATGACATTCGATTTGAGTTGCATTGAGAGACCAACCTCTATCGCAATGTCATCTTCAGAGATTTTGTAATCCGGCGCATTTTTACAGTGAATCTGCCAACGACTAAAAATAAGGTGAGTGCTTTCGGCAATGGCATTGACTTCAGCCCACTCTGGCCTGTTGCCGCGTTTACGCCAGCCTTTGAACTCCAAACCGATTTGTTGTATGAAGTAGAATGCCAATATCTCAAGTGGCTCTTTATGCAAATCCGTATTCTCCGCCCGGAGTTCTTGCAACATTTCAGGCAAAGACGGATACGAACGTTGTCCTATTGCTGGTGTTTGCATAAGATTAATTACCTCACCCTTGCAAATATCTTGTACTTTTTAGAATAAAAACGGGGTAGTCTGAAATATTGTAAAGGTTCTCGCAAGAAGGAGTATTGCTTGCGAGAACCCCAATATCAACGATAGCTGCTTACTTCCCCAGCTTCTTCTGGCGTTCCATTTCCCTCAATTCCACTCGCCTGATCTTGCCGGAGATAGTCTTGGGCAGCGTCTCCACGAACTCGATTTCGCGCGGGTATTTGTAGGGGGCGGTGACGCGCTTGACGTGATCCTGTATCTCGCTTGCCAGTTGGGGTGAGGCCGTGTAGCCGGGGGCCAGGATGATGTAGGCTTTGACGATCTCGCCGCGCATCTCGTCCGGGCTGGCAATCACGGCGGACTCCGCGATGGCGGGATGTTCTTTGAGCGCGCTTTCCACCTCGAAGGGGCCGATACGATAGCCCGCGCTAATAATCACATCGTCGGCGCGGCCCACGAACCAGAAGTAGCCGTCCTCGTCCTTGTAGGCGCGGTCGCCCGTAATGTACCAGTCGCCGCGCACGCAGTTATTAGTGGCGTCGGGGTTGCGCCAGTACTCCTTGAACATCCAGGTGGGCCGGTTCGGCTTAACCCGCACCGCTATATCGCCCTCTTTACCGGCGGGCAGTTCGCTGCCGTCGTGGTCGATGACGCTCACGTCGAAGCCAGGCGAGGGCTTGCCCATCGAGCCGGGTTTCACCTCCAACGGCGGGAAGTTGGCGCACAATAGCACCGTCTCCGTCTGTCCGTAGCCGTCGCGGATGGTCATGCCCGTCGCGTCCTGCCAGACTTTGATGACCTCTGGATTAAGCGGCTCGCCCGCGCCTACACAGTGACGCAGCGCCTTTGGCGGATTAGCCCTCATGTAGGCCATCGGCTCGTCAAGCACCAGCATACGATAGGCAGTGGGCGGCGCGCACAGCGTGGTAATAGGATAGTCATGCAGCATCTCCAGCGTTTCGAGAGCGTTGAACTTGCCGCGCGCATCCTGTATGAACATGGCCGCGCCCATCACCCAGGGACCAAACAGATTGCTCCACGCCGCCTTTGCCCAACCCATCTCGGACAAATTCCAGTGCAGATCGTCTTCGTGCAGGTCTAACCAGTACTTGCCGGTGATGGTATGCCCGATGGGATAGCTGGCGTGTGTGTGCAGCACCATCTTGGGATAGCCAACCGTGCCAGAGGTGAAATAGACCAGGCAGGAGTCGTCGCTGCGTGTCTTTGGGCCGCTATATTCTGGCGCGGCTTTTTCTGCGATCTGGTGATAATTTGTCCAGCCGGCGCGCTCGCTCTGTGGAGTATCAACCAGAATGGCATACTGAATGGTAGGGCATTCGCCGCGCACCTGGTCAAACTTGCCCGCGCCCTCGCTGTCCGTAATAAAGCCTGCCGCCTCCGCCACTTCCGAACGGAACTGGATATCTTTGGATGTCAGCAGCGTCGTGCAGGGGATGGGAACCGCGCCCAGCTTCATCAGACCCAGCACGCTTTCCCACCATTCGGGAATGCGCGGCAGCATCACCAGCACGGGGTCGCCTTTCTGGATGCCCAGCGCAGCAAGGGCGTTGGCGGCGCGACTGGATTGTTCAGCGAAATGGGCGAAGGTCAGTTGGCGTCTCTCGCCATCCTGTCCGACCCACAACATCGCCAGTTTGTGCGGATCGCTGGCCCATTTGCCAATCACGTCGGTAGCAAAGTTAAAATATTCGGGAACCTCCAGGTGGAAATTGCGACGTTCCGCCTCATAATCGGTCATGTGTGGGGTTCTTGCTACGTTCATATGCGAAACTCCTTCTGAATATTGTGATATACGTGCCGCGAAAAACGGATGCCTTTGGCTTATTGACCTCAGTATATCTCACAGCGCGACTTGCGTCGAGGGGCTTGTTTTCTGCATTGAAAAACAGAAAAATAGTACTTTTGCAAAAATGCAAAAAAAGTACTTGACAGGACGCAAACACAGTGGTAATATTTCACTTGCGCCCGCAGGCAACTGGTGAGACGCGAAGAGGTGCGGAAGCATCGTAAGAACCTGAACAACTGAAGAGTGGTAAGGAATAAATAAAGTACAGATTTAACCTGTCAATTGGAGATAACTCATTCACAATGAACTTGAATCTTTGAGTAAGAGATTCGATATACATTTGGATGGCGAGTTTGATCCTGGCTCAGGATAAACGCTGGCGGCGTGCCTAACACATGCAAGTCGCACGTCCTTTTTTTCGCAAGAGAGAGAGGGAGTGGCGGACGGGTGAGTAACACATGGGTACCTACCTCCGGGTGAGGGATACCGGCGCGAAAGCGCCGACAAGCCCGCATAGGCT
>DASTKD010000318.1:0-8653 GCA_035716135.1 Ktedonobacteraceae bacterium | reverse complement strand
TTGGGAAACGGTCAATACGACGCTGGTATCTTGTGGACCAATCCCGGTCCTACACCCTATTACATTAACGATGGTCTCTTGCGCAGCACCAACTCCGCCCCCATCGGTCAGTCTGCTCCGTCCAACTACGAGCGCTGGATGGATCCTGCCACCGATAAGCTTCTGGACCAGTATGCTTCGAGTACTGACCCACAGGTACAGAAGCAGGCGCTTATTGGGCTGCAACAGATTATGGTGAATCAGTTGCCCAGCATACCGCTGACTGCTGAACCTTACTGGTATGAGTACAGCACCGCCAAGTTCGTTGGCTGGCCCGATGCGCAACACCCCTATGCCGCTCCTGGGACGGCGGAATATCCAGACATCGAGTATGTTCTCCTGAACCTGCAGCCGGTTCAGTAAGGTTTCAGGGCGGGGGCAGGACCCGAAGTGGCAGGGCGGGAGCAAATCCCGCCCCTACTTTACACGCTGGAGAGCTGCTCCATTTGTGTATAGCCCTGGTTCCTTGCTGTTGCACTGCTATTGGAAAGAGGCATGCATGCGTTATCTGCTCCGTCGAATTGGTTTTTATCTTGTTGCGCTCTGGGCCGCGATTACCATCAATTTTCTCGTTCCCCACCTGGTTCCGGGGGACCCGGCGCAAATCTTTATGTCTCGTATGAGAGGCCATGCTTCGCCCCAGATGCTGCACGCGCTAGAGATCTCGCTGGGGGTGAGTCATGACCCACTGGGGGTCCAGTATGTGCAGTATCTCAATAATCTCATTCACGGCAACCTGGGCATCTCCCTTACGTATCTACCTACCCCTGTGACGCAGATTCTAGGGCAGGACCTCCCCTGGACGCTTGTCCTGGTCGGCATATCGCTGGTCATTAGCTTTGTTATCGGGACGATGCTTGGCGTGGTCGTCGTCTGGCGACGTGGCTCATTTCATGATGCTTTCTGGACTCCGTTCTTTGCCTTTATTTCCGCAATCCCTTATTTCTGGCTGGCGCTGATATTGCTTTATGTCCTGGGTTCGCAGCTCGGCTGGTTTCCTCTGCATGGTGGATATGATACCGACAATACGGTGCCGGGCTGGAGCATGGATTTCATTTTGAGCGCGGCTCAGTACGCCATCTTGCCCGCTCTAACTATTGTAATTGGCTCTATTTCTGGCTGGATGCTTGGAATGCGCAATGCCATGATTACAACCTTGTCGGAGGATTACGTCTTGATGGCCGAGGCGAAAGGACTGAAGCAAGGACGTATCATGTATATGTATGCGGCGCGCAACGCCATTTTGCCAAATATTACCGCGTTCGCGCTCTCGCTGGGCTTTGTGGTGAGCGGCTCGTTGCTGACCGAGATTGTCTTCTCGTATCCTGGTATTGGCCTGGCGACCTTGCAAGCAGTTGATAACCATGATTACGCGCTCTTGCAGGGAGCTTTTCTGGTGATTAGCCTGGCCGTGCTGGCCGCGAACTTCCTGGCCGACTTTCTGTATATTCTGCTTGATCCGCGCGTGCGCCTGGGAGGAAATTAATTGTGATGCGACTGCTTGAAAGACATGCGCCAACGACGCTGTCGCGTCTACTGCTTCGCAGTCAGGCGCATGAAAGGAACGTATGACTGTCTCATCTCAAGAGGTAAGTTTACCCTCTCCTGAAGTCAATGCAATTCCTGCTCAAGTACATCGCTGGCATGATGTATGGCGGCTGATAACGGGGAACCGCAAGGCGAGCATGGGCCTGACCATTGTGGGTTTCTTTATCCTGCTCGCTATCTTTGGGCCAATCATCATGCGACAGGACCCGCATACCTTTAGCTCAGATGTTTTGCAACCACCGTCGCTTGCTCACTGGTTTGGCACAACGAATTTTGGAGAGGACGTATTCCTCCAGACGGTGGTAGGAGCGCGTTTCTCGGTTTTTATGGGTCTGGGCATTGGACTGGTGACGACGATCATCTCGGTCGTGGTAGGTCTGACTTCTGGCTATTTTCTCGGATGGGTGGATGAAATACTCTCGCTGGTGAGCAATGTGTTCCTGGTGTTGCCAACGCTACCCCTCGCTATTCTGCTGGCGGCTTTCTTACCGAATAAGGGGCCGTTAGCCATTGGATTTGTCTTGACCATCACGGGCTGGTCCTGGGGGGCGCGCGTGCTGCGCTCACAGACACTCACGCTGCGCAACCGGGATTGCGTAGAGGCGGCTCGCGCTTCTGGCGAGTCAACGTGGCGCATCATTTTCTATGAGATCTTGCCTAATCAGACATCAATTGTAGCGGCGCAGTTCTTTGGAACGGTGGTCTATGTGATCCTGGCCGAGACAGCCCTGGAGTATCTGGGCCTGGGCGACATCACTGCGGCGACCTGGGGCAATATGCTCTTCTCGGCCTCCAATAACTCCGCTCTCCTGCTCGGTGCGTGGTGGTGGTTCCTGCCTCCTGGCCTGTGCATTGCCATACTGGGGGCCGCGCTCACCTTCGTAAACTTTGGCATTGACGAAATTGCTAATCCGCGTTTGCGTAAAGAAGCGAAAACAGCTAAGGTTAGCAGATCAAAAGCGAAGAAGTCTGGAGAAGCAGAGGTAGTGGCATGATGAGCAACCAGTTTATAGAAGTTCCCTCCAGCGCTAAGGGAAATATCCTGCTGGACATTCGTAATCTGAGCGTCGATTATTATGCCGCCAGTGGCACCGTTCACGCCCTGGATAACGTGAGCATTACCCTGGAGCGCGGGCAAATTCTCGGCCTGGCGGGTGAAAGTGGTAGCGGCAAATCGACCCTGGCCTATGCCATCACTCGTTTGCTGCGCCCGCCTGCTGAAATTACAGATGGACAGGTACTCTATTATCCACGCTCGAAGGCTGAAGGCGATGTGCGCATTGAGCGTCTTGCGCGTATAATGAAAAAGAAAAGGGGTTCAAATAAGTCGGGTCTCAACGGCGATATACCTGAAGCAACCGATATTCTCGCTTTCGCGCCGTCTGAACTACGCGCGTTTCGCTGGAGCGAGCTGTCGATTGTCTTTCAAAGCGCCATGAATGCCCTGAATCCGGTGTTGAATATTGGAGCGCAAATCAATGATGTCCTCAGAACGCATCAGCCCAAAATGGGGCCAGATTCGCGCAAGCAGCGTATTGCTGACCTGCTGCGCCTGGTGGGTATCGCGCCTGATCGTATGCGCAGCTATCCGCATGAATTGAGCGGCGGAATGCGCCAGCGCGCCATTATTGCCATCGCTCTCGCGCTCTCGCCAGAATTGATTATCATGGATGAGCCAACGACGGCGCTTGATGTGGTGGTGCAGCGCGAAATTCTAACGGAGATTATGGGACTACGCGAGCGGTTAAACTTCTCGGTCATCTTTATTACGCATGATCTCTCACTGCTGCTTGAGATTGCCGATAAAATTGCGATTATGTACGCCGGGCGCATTGTAGAGACGGCCATAAGCAGTGAATTGCGTCGCCAGCCACGCCACCCCTATAGTTTTGGGCTATTGAACTCGTTTCCGACGATACGTGGGCCGCGCCGCCAGATGACCGGCATCCCTGGCTCGCCGCCGGACCTACGCGCCGTGCCGCCCGGCTGCGCGTTTCATCCACGCTGCCCCTGCGCGTTTGAGGCTTGCCCAAAGGTCATACCAGCGCTTACCCCGTCCGCGCCTGAGACGCCGGGGCAGATGGTCGCCTGTCATTTGTATGATCCCAGATTCAATAATGGGAAGGAATTGCCCACGAATGCAGACTTTATGGCGAAATACGAGGCTTATTATAAGGTGTTGCAAGCAGTGAGGAGTGCTGAATGAGTACAGAAAACGGGAAAATCGAATTTTCAACGTTGCCAGATACTATAAGCGGTGAAGCGCATACCAGTACACCTATCCTGGAGGCGAGACATTTACGCAAGTATTTCCCTTTGCGGAGTGTCAAACTGTTTGGCGCTAAAAGTGTCGTTCATGCTGTCGAAGATACCTCGCTTGTACTCTATCCTGGCCGCGCTCTTGCGCTGGTGGGAGAGAGCGGAAGTGGTAAAACGACCATCGCGCGTTTGCTGGCGCGGCTCTATGAACCAACGGCGGGCAGCATCCTTTTTCGTGAAAAGCTTGTGCAGCGTTCTCTTGGACTCAAAGAGTATCGCCGCCATGTGCAGCTGGTGTTCCAGGACCCGTTCTCTTCGCTTAACTCTGTACATGATGTGCGCTATCATTTAAGTCGCCCTCTGCGCATACATGGTCGTGTACGCAATAAAGCCCAGGAAAGAGAGCAGATTCTTTCGCTGTTAAGGCGGGTAAGTCTGAGTCCCGCCGAACAATTCATTACCAAATTTCCGCACCAGTTGAGCGGCGGGCAGCGACAGCGTGTGGCGATTGCGCGTTCGCTGGCACCTCATCCTGAAGTTCTGCTGGCCGATGAACCGGTCTCTATGCTGGACGTTTCGATACGCCTGGATGTGCTGAATCTGCTGCTGCGCCTGAAAGATGAGGAGCATCTTGCGCTGCTCTATATCACGCACGACATCGCCAGCGCGCGTTACTTCGCCGAGGATACGCTGGTGATGTACGCCGGTCAGAGCGTCGAGGGTGGACCTAGCGAGGAGGTCATTCAGCGTCCCAGGCATCCCTATACACAGTTGCTAATTTCTGCCGCGCCCGACCCTGATCGTCTGGGACCGGACGGAAAGGCCGCGCCACTTCCGGCGCGCGGAGAAATACCCAGCCTGATTAGCCCGCCATCCGGCTGCCGTTTTCATCCACGCTGCCCGCACGCTATGGAGATCTGCCGCCAGCGTTTCCCTGGACGTACCAATCTCGGCGGAGGCCACTGGACGCATTGTTTTTTGTATGGCGAAGGCGATTCGGCAGAGGCGACGAATTCAGTAAAAACTCAACCAATAGGAAAGGACTAAATTCTAATGGCACGTATCAAAATGGCATATATTGGTGGGGGTAGCACGCGGGCGGCTGGCACGATGGCTTCGTTTATTCACCAGGGCGAAAATTTCGACGGTTCCGAGGTGGTGCTAATCGATCTTGACGAGGAAAAGTTGGGGATTGTGCAGACCATCGCGCGCAAGATGGCCCGCGCCAGGGGACTGGATATTACATTCACTGCCACCATAAATAGGCGCGATGGGCTGCGTGATTGCGATGCCGTACTGACCAGTTTTCGCGCGGGCGGCTTCGGAGCGCGTTATCTGGATGAAAGCATTCCGCTCAAATATGGCGTCGTTGGTCAGGAGACGCAAGCGCCGGGCGGATTCTTTATGGCCCTGCGCTCTATTCATGTCACAAAAAGCATCATTGAAGATATGGAGGCGGTCTGCCCTGATGCGCGTCTTTTCAACTATACCAACCCCATCAATATTGTCTCCGAGGCGGTCACGCACCATACCGCTATTCCGACGGTTTCGTTATGCGAAGGACCAATCATGGTCAATCGTGAGTATGCTGAACTGGCTGGTCTCGATCCTGATAAGCTGGACGCCGTTTCGGTGGGGCTGAATCACGGCTCGTGGACGATACGCCACCAGTATGATGGGCGGGATTTCATGCCGATGCTGCGCGCTGCTTATGAACATATGCCTCACACGCCCGAAAATCACGATGAACTGCGCATGGTCGAGCTAGCCTTGATGATGGATTCCTTGCCCAGCCACTACTTCCAGTATTTTTACTTCAAAGATGAGATACTGGCGGAATTGCGGGCTAAACCGACTACCAGGTCGCAGGACATCATGGCGAAGGTGCCTGACTACTGGACGCATTACCGCGAGCAGGCGGCGTGCGATGTACCTGAACTCGATCCCAAACGTTCGCGCGGCGGCATCCACGAGCTTGAACTGGCCTTAGATGTGATGGATGCCATCTATAACGACCGCAAAGAGGTCTGGTACGTCAATGTGCCGAATCGCGGCTCGCTGGCGGATTTCCCGGACGACCTGGTGGTCGAGACACAGGCATTTGTAGACCGCAACGGCGTAAGGCCGCTGGCCTTCGGGCATATGCCGCGCCACGTCGTGGGGCTTGTCAAGATGCTCGGCGAATACCAGGCGCTGGCGGCAGAAGCAGCATGGTCGGGCAATCGCCGCGATGCCATTCGGGCTCTTGCCAGTCATCCCCTGGTCTTCTCGCTGCCCAAAGCGGAGGCGATCTACGATGAGATGGCTGCGGCGCATCGCAAGTATCTGCCGGAACGCTTACTACGCTAACAAAGGAAACCCACCATTTATGCATGTTATTGTAATCCCGAACGACGAGAAGATGAGCCGACGTATGCAGGAGGAAGGTTATGCGCTACGTACTGGGTGTTGATGGGGGCAATACAAAAACTATCGCACTGGTAGCCACATTAGATGGTAGGATTGTGGGCGCGGGACGCGGCGGGTGTGGTGACATCTATAACGCTCCAGTGAGTGGTACGAATTGGCCTGACCCGGCGGCGGCGGCCATTGCCAACATCGAATTTGCTGTTGAGACGGCATTGCAGGCAGCGCATGTCCTCCCTTCCGAATTGCTGGCCGGGGTGTTTAGTATGGCGGGCGCGGATTGGCCGGAGGATTTCGCGCTGCTCAATTCTGCTATGCGTGTGCGAGGTTACGGGCGTACCATCAGCATTCAGAATGACGCTATGGGAGTGTTGCACGCGGGGGTAGCTGATAACGTTGGCGTCTCTGTCGTATGTGGCACGGGTGGCGCAACGGGCGCGCGCGGACGCGATGGCCGTAGCTGGCATTCCAGCTTCTGGCAGGACCAGGCGCAAGGAGCCTCGCAGATGGGCTTGCTGGCCTTAGAAGCGGTTGTACGTTCCGAACTGGGCATCGATCCGCCAACGACCCTCAAGCAGCGTTTCCTCGAGTACTTCAAGTTTGAGAGCGTGGAAGAGGTATTGCATTTCTTTACGGCGCGTCCACAAAACCCGCCCAGGCGTATCGATGGTATAGCTCCCTTCTTGCTCGACGAAGCTGAGGCAGGTGACGCGACTGCCCGCAAAATTGTGCAGGAGCAAGGTCGCGCTATAGGCGACTACGCCAAAATCGCCGCGCGTATTGTCGGGATCGAGGGAACAGCATTCCCTCTGGTGCTGGCCGGCGGTGTACTGCGTCATCCCTCGACGCTGCTGCCGGATACCATTATCGAGCGCGTGCGGACTACCTCGCCCGATGTGCGCCCGACCCGTAGCCGCTTTGAGCCGGTAATCGGCGCGCTGTTTACCGCATTAGAGGCGGCAGGCGCGACCATCGATGACACCCTGCTCGACCAGTTGATCCCGACCATCCCTTCCTCGGAATTGTTCGCAACGACACTTGAATACAGGCTAAAGTAGCTCATTTAGTGAATGAGGAGTTTGCGATGAAAGTATTGCACGGCCATGTCTTCAAACGCAGTCTGATGATACTCTTCGCGGTATGTATGTGCCTTGCTCTGGCATTGTTGAGTCAGGGCGCGGCGTTTGTCTCCCATGCATCAGGCAATGCGTATGTGCGTGTAAACCAGGTGGGTTATGCCGGAGATGAAACCAAACAGGCTATTCTGATGGCGAGCGGCCCTGAAAGCGGCGCGACATTTAGCGTGATAAATACCGCTAATGGGAAAATGGTGTATTCCGCGCCTATTGGTGCAAGTCAGGGCAATTGGAGCAAAACCTTTCCCAACACCTACCTGCTAGACTTCTCTACAGTGCGGGCAGAAGGAAACTATAAAATAGTAGTCAAAGGGTCGATTAATGCCAGTTCGCCAGTCTTCAAGATCGACACAGGAGCAGAATTGTATGCCGGGTTGCTACCCAACGCGCTCTTTTTCTATCAGGCGCAGCGTGATGGCCCAAACGTCAATCCCGCTGTGATGAACCGCCAGCCATCGCATCTCAAAGATGAGCAGGCGTCAATCTACGCAACTCCTGTCTATGACAGTAATGATGTGCTGCAAGGCACTTTGCAGAAGATTGGTGGCCCCATCGATGTTTCCGGGGGCTGGTTCGATGCTGGAGACTATATCAAGCTCGTCCAGACGGCCAGCTATACCGACGCCATTATGCTGTTTGCCGATCGCCAGTATCCATCGCTGTTTAACGGTGGCGCGGCGGATTTCAGAGGCGAGGGCAAGTACGGTCTGGACTGGCTGCAAAAGATGTGGGACAACACCAACCAGATTTTGTACTACCAGGTGGGTATTGGCGATGGCAACGGCACAACCATCCTGGCCGATCACGATTACTGGCGTTTGCCCCAGGCCGATGATAAGCTCAATGCCAAACCCGGCGATGTCAATTACTATGTGGAGTATCGCCCGGTCTTTCGTATCGGCCCATCTGGCTCACTCATCAGCCCCAACTTGGCCGGGCGCATGGCTGCCGACTTCGCCCTGTGCTATCAAATCTTCCATACGAGCAATCCCGCGTATGCCAATAAGTGCCTTGTCAGCGCCGAAAACATCTTCGATCTGGCAAAGACGAGTAACGTAGGCCAGCTTGTTACCGCAGCGCCCTATGATTACTACCCTGAAACGGAGTGGCGCGACGATATGGAGCTTGGCGCGACCGAACTATACTACGCGACCGCTTCCGGCAACCTACCCTCTGGCCTCAAGCACACCGACCCCATGTTCTACTTGAAAGCGGCGGCGCACTGGGCTAACGCCTATATGCATAGTCCCAACGATGGGACTGAT
>DASTKD010000317.1:0-9818 GCA_035716135.1 Ktedonobacteraceae bacterium | reverse complement strand
TTCGGTTCGCGCCTCTATTGTACACGAAACGGTGGCCCTTGAGAAGGTATCAAAAAAACTGCCGCGCTCGATGGAGAGAATACCCATCGAGCGTGGCAGGGACGCTCCGTTTACGTTTCTGCCATTAATGTCCGTAACTGCCATTCGAATAGCCGTTTGAATAACCATTCGAGTTACTGTTTGATGAGGCCGCAAGGTCGGTAGGAGCTACGAACCAGATACCGCCAAAACCCTCACCGTTTACCTGACCAGGAGCAGTGTCGCCTGAGTAGGTATACAGGGGATGCCCGTTATATGTGACCTGACTGCCGTTGGCGTCGGTGAAAAGGCTCAGCGTACCAGGCAAGGTAGCTCCTGTGCTGGGAACCGTTGAACTGATCAACGGGGGCCATGCGCTGGCACAACCGCCGCTACATACGGAAGAGGTGGTGTCAGATGTATTGTAATACAGGGTCATGCCCTGACTATTTATCAGCGCGGTTATCGATTTGCCCTTCACGGTCATTGTCGCGGTTTTGATTGATAACGCGGAACCACTGGTACTGGCTGTGGGAGTTGACGATTGAGAACAGTAGCGCCCGCAACCCGCTGAGGTGGGTGTTTGACCACCGCTACTGTTGCTGTTGGTGCTACTAGACCCGTAAGCGCCAGAAGAGGAACCGCAAGCGGCCAGAACAAAAACTAGAGCCACGCCTACGGAAAAGAGAAGTAAAAATCTTGAATGCTTCATAATTTGGATGCTCCTGTGTGGCTATCTTGAGTTAATTCACTGACTACATGAATCCTGATAGAAGAAGTGGGACGTGATAGCTGACTACGTCAGTGCCGCTTTCAATGAATCAGCTACCACGACACACCGGAAAAGTACAACGCAGAGATGAGCTTCTATTGTTGTACCTCCGAGAGAAAATACGATAGGAAGTTACACACCCGGAGCATGAAAGATTCCTGAAACCACGTCTATCACAGGAGGGCAGTTTCCCGGCAGTTCGCGTAAGAGTGCATCGAGCAAATATTGGGGTGTGCAATTGTATTCGGGGGTATACGGATTAATGGTGATCGACAGGACGCGCACAGGTCTGGCAACGCGCACATTCAGTCCGTGCGCCGCTAGTCTTGCGAGCGTGACAGAGTGGCAGAATATTTTCGTAGCATCCTCAATGACTAATTCGGCCTGTCTGCCCGTCACTTGCTGAGGCAGTTGGGAGAGTAAGGCTCGTGTAAGTTCCTCAGTCAATGCGCCACGCAGGAAACATACAACCTCGTTATTGTACATTTGTTCGACTATCCAGCGCGCTTCGTTTTCCGGCTCGGCCAGCCCATTAAACGATGTCGGCTCGCTCTCCGACTTGTTCGGACAGAAGCACAGCAAACGTGCGGTTGATTGGCGCTTCCTATAGTAGGCAACTGAGTGATCCGATTGCGACGTCAGGAGCTTCTTAAACACGTCTGTGGTGCGACGGGCTGCCAGTTCGGGCGTGGCCGCGACACTAGCTCCCGCGCACAGGATACAGGCATCAGTGACAGCAGGCGCGGCTACTCCCAGGCGATTGATCGCGCCATCGATGATTGCAAGCTTCGCGCCGGACGCACCAAACTGGTCAAGTGTCGAACGCAGATCGCGCAATAAGGTCGGTCCGGCAATGACCACCCTGCCGGGCTGTTGCACACGCGCAAGTATAACTGGCCCCAGAGCGGTTCTGCCCGGAAGCTGTTGTAATCGCTCGAAACGCGCTCCCTCGCTCTCAGCCTGGCGCAACAGCCCGGCTGTGGTAGCCACCAGTAACCCGGCCTGCGGAACGTAGCGCGGCTTGGGCAGGCCGGTCATAGCGTCAGTCGCTTCGCCATCCAGACCGAGCGAGGTAAGAGCCAGTTCACGCGCTTCATAGCGTTTCTCATCAAGCAGGGTCTGCAAGAGATGGTTAGTCGTCGTGGTTTTGCCAACGTTTTTACTGAGTCCAATCAACGAGAGCCGTTGAATTTGCGCCTTTGCCACTATTTGAGCAAGGGAGACGATGGAACTCCTCATGCCGGTGGTCTTTCAGGGAAACGCCTGTCGAAGATGGCGCGTAGCACGGGAAAATCGCGCAGGAGTTGTAAGGCGATGGCCCCACGATCTGGCATATAGCCATTACCGATGTGCATCTCCACTGGCCGGGCAAGGCCTTCCGCGCCCAGCGCCGCGACGGTAAAGCTGGTAGCCATGCTGAAGAACAGAATGCACCCATCGGGTTTTGTTAGCAAGATCGTGGCAAACTCGCTGTTGGGTACGTTCACCACGTTGATTGCCAGGTCGGCCTGGAAGTCTCCATTCCGGCAGGCATCGCGCGCTCGTCTGACCAATTCTAGAGGGTGAGTTGCATCACTCTGTACTATTATGTCGGCAACACCCAGGGCCATTACATCTTGCAATGCTTTTTCGCTGTATTCTACCGCGATAATCTCACCATTCGAACCAAGACGCCTGCGCAGAGCGCAGAGTGTGAGCAGTCCAGCCGTACCGCCCGCGCCGATTACCGTGACACGCTGGCCGGGTCGGGCAAGCTCATACACACGCGAGGGCGCGCCAGCCACGTCCAGAGCTGCTACAACTACAGATTGCGGCAGATCATGCGGCAATTTTGCCAGGGGGTTGCTGCGAAAGAAAATGGCTTTGCCGTCTACCTCAACCTCAAAGCGTTCCAGATGAATGGTCTCAATACTCTCCAGGCATAAGGGTAGCCAGCTTAGCGAGGTCAGGCTGACGATGGTATCTCCTATAGCCAGACCGTGCGTAGCCGCGAACTGCTCGTCGAGTTCTACTATCGTGCCTATCAGCACACCGCCGGAGCCGGTAACGGGATTATGCATCTTACCACGCTGCGCCACAATATCCAGGATGTGTGCTCGCATACGCTGCTGATCGCGCTGGCATACGCTGGCGATCTGCGTAAAGCTGGCGGAATCGATATGCAGCGCATGAACATCAATCAGCGTTTCACCTTGTTGAGCGATCGGCGTGTTGTCAAGTTTCCAGGCGGGCTGCGGCAGTGATCCAGGTGGCTCCAGCACACGATGAATACCCAGCGCGCGCTGCATGTCCTGACTGGTGGGTACTGGCATAGGATGGTCTCCCCTATTCGTATCGTTGTTGGATATTCTATGCTATGGCATAACAAACGTAAAGAGAGTAGTGGTAATTGTAGATAGGGAAAATCCCGTAGAGCGACAGGGCTATGTTACGTATTCGGGCTTATAATCGTGTCAATAATGCGTCCGATAATAGTAGAGCCTACAATGCTGTCTGTCAGCAAAATGGCGGCAGATGAAGCGAAAGATTTCCATGTACACTATGCTTATGTGGTGGTATAATGAAGTGTAAGGATACTGGCTATG
The DNA here is from genome assembly GCA_035716135.1 of Ktedonobacteraceae bacterium. GTDB lineage: Bacteria > Chloroflexota > Ktedonobacteria > Ktedonobacterales > Ktedonobacteraceae > CF-113. The sequence continues at coordinate 6,443 of DASTKD010000317.1, read as the reverse complement.
AGTGCGTCTGAACAGGAAAATGCGCGGCAAAGCGCAAGTAATAAAGAGCGAGATATTCCATCGTTTCTAAGCGATTATGACCTGTATCTTTTCGGTCAGGGCAAAAATTACCAGATTTATGAAAAGATGGGAGCGCATCTCCGCACCATCAACGGCATGGCGGGGGTCAATTTCGCGGTATGGGCGCCCAATGCCCTGACCGTCTCAGTGATAGGCGATTTCAACGATTGGAATCGCAGCGCTAATCCCATGCAGCGGCGACATAATGATCTGGGCGTCTGGGAATGTTTTGTGCCGGGTTTGCAGGCGGGTGCGCTTTATAAATTTGCCATCTATTCACGCTACAATAACTACACCGTAGATAAGACCGACCCCTATGGCTTCGCGGCTGAACTGCGTCCCAAAACAGCCAGTATCGTGACCGACATTTCACACTATCAATGGCAAGATAGCGAATGGATGGGAGATCGCGGTAGCCACCAGCAGTTAGATTCACCCATCTCCATTTATGAAGTTCACCTGGGGTCGTGGAAACAGGTCCCTGAACGGCATGTCGAGGGCAACCCGGAAGAAGACCGTTTTATGACCTACCGCGAACTGGCGGTAGAATTGGCGACCTATGTCAAAGACCTGGGCTTTACACATATCGAACTGCTGCCCATAACCGAATACCCGTTCGATGGTTCATGGGGCTACCAGGTGACAGGATATTACGCGCCGACTTCCCGCTATGGTACGCCGGAAGATTTTCAGTTCTTCGTCGATTACATGCATCAGCAGGGCATCGGCATCATCCTGGACTGGGTTCCCGCGCACTTCCCCAAAGACGGCACGGCTTTGAACTACTTTGATGGGACGCACCTGTATGAATATGCTGATTCGCGTAAGGGCGAACATAAAGAGTGGGGAACTCTGGTCTTTAATTATGGACGCAGTGAGGTGCGCAACTTCTTGATTGCTAGCGCCCTGTTCTGGTTGAGGGAATACCATATCGATGGGTTGCGCGTGGATGCGGTGGCCTCCATGCTTTACCTGGACTACTTGCGCAAGCCAGGCGAATGGGTCGCCAACCAGTACGGCGGGCGCGAACACCTTGAAGCTGTCGATTTTCTGCGCCAGTTGAATGAGGCTGTTTACGGGCAACAGCCCGGCACGATTACCGTTGCGGAAGAATCAACTTCGTGGCCTCTGGTCAGCAGGCCGACCTATGTTGGTGGCCTGGGCTTTAGTATGAAGTGGAATATGGGCTGGATGCATGATATGCTGCATTACATGCACCTCGACCCTATTTATCGCCGCTACAACCACAACGATATTACGTTTTCGCTGATGTACGCCTATTCAGAGAATTTTGTCTTGCCACTTTCGCATGACGAGGTAGTGCATATCAAGGGTTCGATGATTAACAAGATGACCGGCGACCTGTGGCAGCGTTTCGCCAACTTACGCGCCTTTTATGGCTATATGTGGGGTCATCCTGGTAAGAAGCTAATGTTCATGGGCGCGGAATTTGGGCAATGGAGCGAGTGGAATTATAAAGAAAGCCTGGACTGGCATCTCTTAGCGCCGCCGAGTGACCCGCGCCACGCGCAATTGCTGCTCTACCTGCGCGACCTGAACCATCTTTACACGCGCGAACCTGCCCTTAGCGAACTGGACACCGAGCCGGGCGGCTTCTCCTGGATTGATCCGCATGACTCGGACAATAGCGTCATCTCTTTTCAACGGCGTGGGAAAAAAGAAGAGGATACGCTCGTCTTTATTAGTAACTTCACTCCTGTCGTGCGCTATGGCTACCGCGTGGGAGTGCCATTCGAGGGAGTCTACCATGAGCTATTAAATAGTGATACCGCTCTTTATGGTGGAGGAGGGGTGGTGAATGAACTGCCAATGAGCAGTGCAGCTATATACTGGCAGTCCTGCCCGCATTCAATTGTTCTGACATTGCCGCCGCTTGCGACAATCATATTGAAAGGGCAGCCGCAACCACTGGAGGCTGCGGAAATCTAAATTGGACAAGAGGAGTATAAGTAAGATGAGTCGTGATTTTAACTCGGAAAAAAAGAATTCATTGAACGGTCATAATGGCAACAATAAAAATGGCAAGTCTATGCGCTATCGCCATACTAATCGGGGGCGACGACCAACAACCGAGGACGAACGTTTTCTGAGCCGCCCGGCGCAACCACTGGTCAAACCTACGGAGAAGATACCGCCGGAAGAACAGAGGCTTCAGGAACACGCCCTGGAGCGCGCGCTGTACTTTGACTTCACCCATACCGACCCCTGGCGCGTTTTCCGCATCATGAGCGAGTTTGTTGAAGGCTTTGATGAGCTATCGCAGATACCGCCATCCGTTGCCCTTTTTGGCTCGGCTCGCACGAAGCCTGACGACCCTCACTACATTGCAGCCGTCGAAACAGCTCGTTTGCTGGCAAAGGCAGGGTTTGGCATCATTACCGGCGGAGGTCCTGGCATCATGGAGGCCGGAAACAAGGGAGCGCAGGAAGGGGGCAACGTCTCGATAGGCTGCAACATCGAACTGCCTTTCGAGCAAGGGTCAAATCCTTTTCTAGACATTTCGCTCGACTTTCGCTACTTTTTCGTGCGCAAAACCATGTTCGTCAAATACGCCGAGGCATTCGTGATCTTCCCTGGTGGTTTCGGCACGATGGATGAATTATTCGAAGCACTGACGCTCATCCAGACCAAAAAGGTCAACCACTTCCCCGTTATTCTCTATGGTTCAAAATACTGGGCAGGACTGATTAACTGGATACGCGATACTATGTTGCCCTCCAATAAAGTCAATACCGATGACATTGGCTTGCTCATACTCTCCGATGACCCCGCAGAGATCTGCAAACTTGTAATCGACGCTTACCAGGAGAGCTATCGTCAGGAGCGCATCAATCCGGTAAGCCACAAGGAGCAAACGATTCGCTAGTTTCGCTTTTCTCTCTGTAATTTTTGGATTTGCTGTGCAGCGGCTGATCCAAAAGTTGACATTGAGGGGGTGCAGGAGCATGAAAAGCTCGCCCACAAGTTGCACCACTGCTACCCCCCATATTCAAAGCTTGTCAGTGGTGTGCCAGGGTCGAGGTGCTTTCAAGCCGAACCGCAATGCGAGGAGGCGCAGTACGAACACGAAGACTGCGGTAAGCCCAGCCGCGATAGAACTGTTTATGGGGAGGTGAGGTATGATTACCACGATAATTGAGCCGAGAAATGCGGGGAGAGCATACAGCTCACTGTCTGCCCGGAACACCGCCGGCTCGTCATGGGCAAGTACATCACGCATAATGCCGCCACCGACAGCAGTGAGTACGCCGAGCGCAACAGCCGGTATCGGTCCAAGACCATAGCTCAAAGCTTTCGCCGTGCCTGAGACGCAGAACACGGCCAGTCCCGCTGCGTCGAAAACGAGTACTGCGGCATTGAGCCGATTCATTTGCGCATGGGCGAAGAACGTTAGAACTACCGCCAATAGTGGTATCCAGAAGTAGCTCGCATCGGTGAATGCCGCCGGGGGAACCGCTCCGATAGTAAGATCGCGTATAACGCCCCCACCTATGGCAGTTATCCCGGCAAGCACTGCCATGCCAACGATATCGTAGTTCTTGCGGACGGCAAGCAGAGCACCAGAAATCGCAAAGACAAAAGTGCCGATAAGGTTGAGAATTGTTTCTACGGTAGAGTTGAAAACGACCGGGTGCATCCTATTCCTCAATATTTTTTAGGAAGCCGCCTTGTACCAAACGGGACCAAACAACTGCCCATTTGCTTGAAACACTATATAATATAATCAGGTAAATGTATATACGCCTATGCGAGCAGAAAGGCAGAGCCTATCCCTTACTGAGATGAGAAAGGAGAACCTTCATGACAACCGAGCAGGAAACAGTCGTGTTCAACAATCTGAGTGCCATCTATCCCGACATTGAAGCGTTGTATATCGATCTGCATGAGCATCCAGAGCTTTCAATGCAGGAGGTCCAGACCTCGGCGAAAGTGGCTTCCCGTCTCAAAGACGCCGGTCTTGAAGTCACCAGTGGCGTTGGGAGGACAGGAGTGGTTGGCATCCTGCGCAACGGCTCCGGTCCCACGGTCATGTTACGTGGAGATATGGATGCTCTCCCGATGGAAGAGAAGACGGGCTTACCCTATGCCAGCACCGTGAAAGTGAAGAACAGCGCTGGCGAGGTGGTCCCGGTCGGGCATATGTGCGGGCATGATCTGCATACCAGTTGTCTGGTGGGAACGGCCCGCTTGCTCGCACAGGGGAAGCAGACCTGGTCAGGCACCCTGATGATCGTTGCGCAACCGGGTGAGGAAACGATGCAAGGAGCGAAAGCGATGCTTGAGGATGGGTTGTTTACTCGTTTCCCGAAACCAGATGTGGCCCTGGCGCAGCATACCATGTTCTTTCCTGCCGGGACCATCGGCTATCATCCTGGCTACACCTTAGCGGCTGAGCATAATGTGCGCATTCGTCTCTTTGGCGTCGGAGCCCATGGCTCGATGCCACAAAAGAGTATCGACCCGGTTGTGATGGCTTCTGCGGTCGTGATGCGTTTGCAAACGATTGTCGCACGCGAGATCGAGCCGGGAGAGATGGCCGTCGTCACGGTGGGTGCGATCAACAGCGGCACGCGCTATAACATCATTCCTGATGCTGCGGAACTCGACCTCAGTATTCGTACCTTCAAAGACGAGGTCTTTCAACACGTCTACTCCGCGCTTACCCGCATGGCGCAGGCGGAAGCAGCAGCCTCCAACGCGCCGAAGCCTCCCGAGATCACCATTATGGAAGCCTCCCAGGCGACCTATAACGATCCCAAACCAACCAGGCAGGTGGCAGCAGCGCTCACCCGCCACTTTGGAGCCGATCGCGTGAAAGAGACCGCAGCGATGACTGCCAGTGAAGATTTTTCTCTCTATGGACACGTTCCAGGTGGAGCAGATGTGCCTTCGTGCTATTACTTTCTTGGCATCACTGATCCTGCGCTCTATAAGCAGAAAAACGGGGATGTCCCAGGCCCGCATTCGCCTTTCTATGCACCTGATCGGGAGCCCTCGTTGAAGACCGGTCTGCAGGCACTCACCGTTGCGGCCCTTTCGCAGTTGGGCAAGCCATGACGCAGCAGAACAGGTCGTTGAAAGTCAGCATCTATCCTGATAAGGTTTATACCAGTAGAAAACCTTGCCCGGTCTGGTCGCGTGGATCGATAATAAACTCGTGCCTGCCAGTAATATACGCTCTACCGGTCACTTCTGGCACGATGGCGTCAAATGACCCTACGTGCGTACATTCTGCCACGCGACCGCCAAAGGTGCTGACTTCTCCCAGAATACTTTCAATTACGATACGCTGATCCTGAGCAAGCTCACCTTTTGCATGATGCAGCGCCAGGCGGGCGGAAACGCCGGTTCCGGTAGGCGAGCGGTCAACTTCGCCATCGGCAAATATACAGACATTGCGGCTATGATGCGCCGGGTCTGCTGGCGCGCCGGTAAAAATGGTGCCGTAAACAAAGCTCAGGTCATCTTCAATGGGATGCTGGACCCCTATATGAGCGTTGATGGCTCGTTTGATGGCTTCGCCAGCATTCACCAGCTCGGATACTTTTTCAGGAGCTACACGCAGGCCGATCTGGCTGGCCGCTAAAATAACATAGAACGCGCCGCCAAAGGCGATGTCTACGGTCAGGCGACCGTAGTGACTCACCGCCAATTCTATATCGCGCGCATACAAAAACGAGGGAACATTCAGGAACGAGACACTATCAACATGCCCCTGACCATCAAGGTGAGCGGTCGCGCGTACCAATCCCGCCGGCGTATCAAGATTGACGGGGGTATGTTCTCCCCCCGCTGGCAATGCGCCCGTTTCCAGTAGAGCTGTCACCAGCGCGATGGTTCCGTGACCACACATGGTGCTATACCCTTCGTTGTGCATGAAAAGCACTCCGAGGTCAGCGCCGGGCGTCACAGGCGGCGTGAGAATAGCCCCATACATATTGTAGTGACCGCGTGGCTCCCACATCAGCATTTTGCGGATATGATCGTAGTGTTTGTGCATATAACGCCGCCGCTCCAGTATGGTCGCGCCGGGCAACTCTGGCATACCGCCAGTAACAATGCGTAGCGGTTCCCCGGCAGTATGGGTGTCCAGTGTTGTGATAACGGTTGTATTTTCGCCAGGGGTATACTTGCTCCAATTGAGTTCCATATTTTTTTGACTCCTTCCCTATACATCTGTCTGTAGAGCGGGCTTGTCGTATTGCAAGGTGGTTATGCCTGCCAGCACAAACAGGCAACCCAGGATTTGCGCGATGTCGAGATGCTGGCCGAGCAGGAAATAGGCGATGATACCTGATGCCGGTAATTCTAACATGGCAACAATACCAACGTGGGCTGCGTCCACGCGACGCAACCCACCG
>DASTKD010000316.1:0-6164 GCA_035716135.1 Ktedonobacteraceae bacterium | reverse complement strand
TCAGGGATCAAGGGCGATGCTTTGAGGGTGGCGACATCATCGCGCACCGACTGCTCCAGGTCTTTGAATGGCAGGAAGTCGATATGATCGGCGTCGGTATGGAGGTCTTGCTTGATCTTGGCGCGCAAATCGTCGTTGCTGAAAGTCAACATGCCGCAATCGGTATGGTGGATCACGACGACAGCGTTGGTGCCGAGCAATTGTTCGGAAATAACCAGCGAGCGAATGGCATCATCACTCGCCCGGCCACCGGCGTTGCGAATGACATGGGCGTCACCTTCCTCAAGGCCGAGGAAACGGGCGGGATGCAGGCGGGCGTCCATACAGGTGAGAACAGCTACATGACGAGCGGGTGGCATTGGCAAATGCCCTTTTTGAAAGCTTGACGCATAGGCATCGTTGGCCTTGCGAAATTCATCAATAACTGACATGCATAGCTCCTTGTTCAAGATTCGTGATAAACAGCAGTGCTTATCACACTATACAAACACAAAATAACTCATTCAGGGCGCGACCGCCGACAATACCTCATCGACCTGCTCGAGCAGGCGTTGGGTATTAGCAAACCCGTAATTCACGGCATGAACGTGTCCGACCGCGTCAAGCACTACCGTTGTCGGCAATGTCAGCACCTGATAGCGCTGCGTTAATTCAGGAGAACTCGGCGCGTCAATATCCTCTACACTCACCTGGCATGTACGCGCTTCGGTTACACGCCGCAAAGCCGGAGTTTGCAACGTGTGACACTGGTGACAATCCACGCTACTGAAGGCGAGGATACGCACAGGTGTCTGAGCATGGTAAGTATCAGCTCCGTTCATATCAAATAGCGATTCCGGGGGCAGCGCGGCAAAAGCAATTTGCCGCCGTTTCTCAACAAAGCGCCGCCCGTACCACACAATAAGACACACCAGCAGGCTGACAAGAGCCAGTACGCCTATCCTCACAATAATGTCAGACATGCCGTTTTAGACTCCTCGCCAGTGAAATCCGCCCTCGTAGCGCACGCGCGGCATGATGCCCAGTCGCCCCAGGTGATAGTACACGAAACAGCCCGCGCAGAAACCCACCGTCAGATTGATGGCAGCCAGCACAAAAACGATCAGATCGAGCGTCCACCCGACGGCGTAAGCCTGTGTCAGAAACAACACCAGAGTGGCCGCGATGAGGAACACGGCCCCAACGCCCTGCGCGAAACGATGGGGAGCCGGGTCGTCTTCCACGACGCGCGGCTTCCACAGGCCCGACGGCAAAACGACGCCGCGATACAGCAGGCGATACGGGTTTGCTGTGGTTGGAAACAGCGCGGCCAGCGTCATCACCAGCGCGGCGATCAGCACGATGACGGGTTGATTCAAAACAAAGGCCAGCCCGGCCAGCGCCACCGTACATGCCTGAGAAAACTTCGCAAGGTGAGTATCCACACGCGGTATCCGCAGAGAAGGCGTTGAGATGGTCTCCACGATTTTAAACTCCTTATAAGAACAATGCAGCTAACTCTACAATAGTTACCAGTAAAAAATCCCCTGTCAACGACAACAAAAAAGGGACGCGATTTATTGCGTCCCAAAACATATCTTAAAACAGATTTTATGCTTCGAGCAGTTCTGCGCGTTTATTGCGCAAAAACTGCGCGATTTCTGCCGGGTCTTCCTTTTCGAGCGCCATGCGTTTGAGGTCGGCCAGCGCCTGGCTCCATTGTTCGCGGTGCGCGAGATAGCGGGAGTCGCGGCTGACGAGATCTTCAAAGATGCGGCGCTCCAGTTCGTGCCAGGTGGAGCGGTCGCGCCCGTCGAGTTCGCCGCCTTCGGGGATGTAGTCGCGGTCGTTGGTGTTGTTCTCGATCCGCGCATAGAGCGGATCAATGAAGTCATACACCAGCTTCTCCATGTAGGGTATATCCAGCGAGCCAGCGTCAAAGGCCAGTGTGCCGGTAAGCTGCACCTGCACGAGAGGTCGCAGCGCATCGCTTTCGTAGCGGTTCTGTTCGCGGCGACAGGAGATTTCGAGACGATTGTAAACATCGGTGGGTTCGCCCAGGCCATCCACATGCACTTCGAGGCGCGCGAAAGGGCGGCGTTTGCTGGTCAGATGGCTTGCGTGATGCATGACTGGACGCGCATCCGCGTCGCCACTTTGCGCAACATTACTGCTGTCGATCTCCACAAAATAGTAGCCGCGATCCTCCCAGGCTGCCTCTTCCGCGCCGCACGTCTCGGTTGAGCCAGGGTTGTACATCCAGTCATAGTACTCATATGGTTTATGCACATGGCCGAGAGCCAGGTAATCGACGTAACGGCGCAGGGACTGGAACTGAGCCATCGTAGGCAGGCCCTGGACGCGCGGCACAATGCCATCAAGCCCGGTATGCATCATTAAGAGACGGTATTCGATACCGGCGGCTTCTTCCTCCACGCGGGCTGCTTCCATCGCCCGTGCCATGCCCTCGATGCTGCGCACAGTCGCGGCCCCCTGCCAGGGCAGGCCATAGACGCGCACTTTGCCATTGAGAATATCCACATACGAACCAGCCATCGTGGACTGTTCCCAGGGCGCGATGACTGGCGCGCCCTCGCGCATCCTGGGATTCAGCAGCGTCAAATACTGTTCATGGCATAAAAACTGGAGCCACGAAATACCTTCGCGGTAATAGCTGCGATCATGGTTGCCCTCGATGGCAATCACCGGAATGCCCTTTGCTTTCAGCTTCTTTAATCCCTCGGTAGCGTGAATGAGCGTTTGCGCGTCGATGGCGCGTTTATGAAAGAGGTCTCCGGCAATCACCAGAAAATCCGCTTCGCGGTACAGCGCATCGTCGATGATGTCCCAGAATGCGCGGCTGAAATCATTGAAGCGCTCGCGCACGCCATATTGTTCATAGCCAAGATGGGTATCCGCGATATGGATAAAAGAAGCTTTCATAGTTGTTCTCCGCGTCTAGTGTGGTCCGGTCACGAGCGCGCGCAGGGCTGCCGCAACTAGCACCAGCGAAATAATGCTGAACAGGAGCATGTCGCGGCGGGGCTTTTTTCCACCGGTAGCATAGGTGACGGCTACCGGGATAGCCAGGGCTACGATGGCTCCATAGACAAAATGCAGGTAATACAGTCCTGTTCCCGTTCCCGGCTTCTGCCCCATCAGCAGCAGGATAATGCCGAACAGCGCCTGCAACAGACCGACAATGGCCGTAAAAATAAGCGCGATGCGCCAGGGCCGGATGATGGTCTGCTTCTTCATGAAAAATAAGATCAGCCCCCAGACGCCCGTCACCGTACCGGCAATCAGGATCAATATCGCGTTATAAAAGTGCAGATTAGCGATGAAATCTGTCATACAATTCCTCAGAACGCTTCAAAGCGTTCGTATCTTTCCAGCTTATTCTTCTTCAAGGTCCGAATAGTGGTTATTCGGCATCCCTACTATAACGCATCTCATCTGTAGGAACAAGGGGCAGCATTCCTGGGAACCTTTTTTGTGTCTGTGGCGTCAATAACACAGGTGGATCATCTGTAATAGCATTATTATGAGGAGTACCTGATGTTTCAGACTCAACATTTTTCGCTACACACATTTCGCCGGATAGCCGGTATTGCTGTCGCTTTCCTGTTATTGGGGTCTTTCCTGGCCGCTTGCGGCTCGAACACGACAACTGGTTCGGGCGGTCAGCCAACGCCTACAGCCACGCGGCCAGCGCAAACCGTTGATTGCGGCAAAATTCAGAGCCGCGCCAATAGCATCGCGCCCTCAGATAAAGCAGCCGCGCAGCAGGCCGAGAACTGTTTCTACTCGGCCTATCAAAAATGCCAGCCCGCTACCCTGACATTTTCAACATTCGGCGTAGACGCGGGAGTCATTCATCATTTCGCCGTGAAGAATGCCAACGGCACCTGCGCCATTAGCGACGGCTGGCAGCATTTCATCGCGCCCAATCCGCCCAGCGGAGCCATCACCTACCCTTGCGCCAGCATGAATATGCAATCCGACGGACTGCATATCGAGTCATGCAGCACAGCGGGTACGGTCGTCATCCCGCTGGCATAATTGTCGCACTCCTACATCTCCAGAGCCTGGCGCATGTAATCGCGCAGGCCAGGGGCGAGGTCGGGGCGCTTGAGCGCGAAAGCGATTGACGTGGTGAGCAATCCCAGGGGTGTGCCGGTGTCGTAGCGTTCGCCGTTGTAAAGCACGCCATAGCACTTGCCCGCCCTGGCCTCCATCTCGATGGCATCCGTGACCTGGATTTCTCCACCCGCGCCGGGAGGAGTCTTCTCCAGCAGGGCGAAGATGTCGGGCGTGAAGACGTAGCGGCCATAGGCACCGAGATTCGATGGGGCTTCTTCCAGCGCGGGTTTCTCGACCACATGCGTGATTTTCATTACCGCTTCGTCCAGCTTTTCAACTGCGGCGATACCATAGGTCGGAACAACTTCCTTCGGCAGTGGCACTAACGAAAGGACCGAGCCGCCGTAGCGCTCATGCACCTCGATCAACTGTGGCAGGCACGGCGTCTCCGGCGGTATGATAATGTCGCCCAGCATGACGATGAATGGCTCGTCTCCCACCAGCTCTTTCGCGCACAAAACCGCGTGACCCAGGCCGAGCGGCTCCGGCTGGCGCACCGATGTATAGGTAGCCATCGTTTGCAACGCACGCAAATCCGCCAGTTCTTTGCGCTTGTTCTTGCGTTCCAGAATGGACTCCAACTCAGGGAACGAGTCAAAATGATCCTCTATACTGTGCTTACTACGACTGGTGACGAAAATGATTTCTTCGACGCCAGCCGCCACAGCTTCTTCCACGATATATTGTAATGTCGGTTTATCGACAATGGGCAGCAACTCTTTTGGCACAACTTTCGTGGCCGGCAACACGCGCGTCCCAAGCCCCGCAACCGGCAATACCGCTTTACGTATCTGCATAAACCCTCCTCAACGCTACACTTCTATTTCCATTGTAGCTGTCCCTATTGTAAGGGATTATTCAGGGTTGGGACAAGCCCAACCCGTATGTATGGTAGGAGCGACCCTCGCGGTCGCCCGTTGTCATCCTGAGCGCAGCGAAGGATCTGAGGCTGTGTGAAAAGAAGGTTCCTTCAGCCTGTCAAGCCACTTCTTCGCTCTCATTTTGACCGCACAGGAGCGCATTTCACACAGTCTCTCTCTCATCGGCACTGTGAACCTCCGGTGGAGCTTCTTCGACTGGAGCAGCGGTATTCGCCCCAATCCCTGTACACCACACGCGAATTAACGCCAGTCAAAGAACGCCTGATCCGTTGGCTCAGTCTTTCAAAGGCTGCCTTCCACGTTTCTTCAGGCAACGCAGATGGGCTGGCCGAAAGAAAAGGAATAAGCATACGTGATTCTCCCGGTCTTTTGACGTGATAGTGAGATGAACCGAGAGCAAATGGAGTTATTCTTCGTACAGATCGCCATTCAGGTATTTTAACCCGGTATCAACGGCGACCGTTACGACGGTATGCCCGGCACCAAGTTCCTGCGCGAGTTGAAGTGCGCCGACAATATTGAGGCCGCTAGAAACTCCTGTGAAGATTCCTTCTTCTTGCGCCAGGCGGCGAGCCATGTGGCGAGCTTCCCCCTCATCAATGCCACGCACCTCGTCATAGAAAGCGGCATCGAGGAGCGGTGGAGCAAACCCGATCCCAATACCCTCGACATGATGGGTTCCTGCTTTGCCAGTAGAGAGAAATGCAGCACTCGTTGGTTCCAGTGCGATAATCCGTGCCGGGCTGTTAGCCTGGCGCAAGACTCTGGCTACTCCCATAAGCATCCCTGCCGTTCCCACCGCCCCGCAAAAAGCGTGGATTGGCCTTTCAATCTGTTCCAGTAATTCACGGCCGAGATGTTCATGACCTGTGATGATATCGGCATTGTGCAACTGGTCAGTCCAATAGATTCCTGGACCTTTCGCCAATTCACGAGCGGCCTCGATCATGCGCGGGGTCAGATCCGGCGTCACCTGACCTCCTACGCCTGGAATGATGATGAGATCCGCGCCGAAAGCACGCATGGTTTGTAGTTTTTCGCGGGCAAACGCATCAGAGGAGACCACTTTGAAGGGATATCCTTTGACGGCACAGACAAAGGCCAGTGAGGAACCCGTACTCCCTCCAGTGTACTCCACGACCGTCATGCCTGGTCGCAAAG
>DASTKD010000315.1:0-5530 GCA_035716135.1 Ktedonobacteraceae bacterium | reverse complement strand
GCCCTTGATAGAAAATCATATCCGGTGGCTGGTCATTGTAAAACATGGCGCTGGTCGGGTCCTCTAGCCCGCGTGATGCCATCTGAAAATAGGCGGTAGCCTCTGTGGTCAGACCCAGGTTTGCGCAGGCACACCCCAGGTAGTAATGAATATTGTTCTCCTGAGCGCCCGCCAGCTTGCCTTCGCCGAGGTTTTCGGGATAGATCAGCGCCTTCTGGAACATTTCGACAGCCTCTTTGCTCTGTTGGGCAGCAAGATAGCGTTTCCCCAACTCTACATGAGCGAAGACATATTGACCCGTTACTTTGCCTTCGCCGCCCTCCCAGGGATGGAAAACATGATCTGTAAGAAGCTCAAGCGCTTTTTCATGCTGCTGCAAAGTATTGAGCAGCGTGATATATTCCAGGTACAAATCGTCCCGCGTCACCACTAACTCCCGATGACCCTCAAGGTTTGCCAGCCTGTCCGCTGGAACCATGCCTGCTTTCTTATAAAGCTGATCCAGTTCGTACAACACACGCGCATCGAGCGGGTTGCAGGCGAAAGCTTTTTCGAGCGAGATGCACGCCTGCTCCACGTTGCCCAATGTGTTGTAATAAGCCAGGGCAAGGTTGCGATGGACGGTTGCGAATGTATCGCCGACTTCTCGTGACGCTTCCCAGCGCGCGATAGCGTCACTATGGCGTTTCTTGTCATACAGCAAATTGCCGAGATAATAATTAGCTCTGGCATCACCTGCACTGGCGGCAATAGCGCTTTGCAGCACCACAAGGTCGTCCAGGCTATTCGGGAAGCAGTAATCCGCGCTTGCGATGCTTCCAGCCTGTCTATGCAATCCAGCAAGGTCTGCTCGTCCCAACTTTTCATAAAAATAGCCCAGGTAGTAATGCACCATTGGATAGACGTTGTTGTTTCCATCGCCAATTAGCCAGTGAAGAATATCTTTCGCCTCTTCGTACAGGCCACAGTGGGAGTAGTCACTTGCCAGGGCAATGTAGTTATGCACGTCATTTCTCAGCAAGCGACGCAATTCGCTGCGCACAGTTGCGGCCTGTTCATTCTCCTCTCTGGCAAGGTGTATCAAATATTGCTCATTGTAAGCAGCGAAATCGGCGATATTGAGACGGATCGTTTCCTCCGCGATATGCATGGCCTCCTCCACGCGCCCCAGCTTGCGCAACAATACCACTTTTAGATGACAGGCTCCATAATTCCGTGCGTTGCGTATAAGCGAACGCTCAACCAACTCCAACGCTTCCAGGTACGATTTCTTTTCGCAGGCAATCTGCGCGAGCGCAAAATACGCGCTGTCCTGCCAGGCTGCTGACCAGGCAGCCTTATAAAATGCCGAGAATGCCTCATCGAGTCGCCCCTGAAATTTCAAGGCGACGCCGAGCTGGTAGAACGCTTCGCTGTCATAAGGGTTAGCGTTATGCCGCGTGGCAGTTGCGATTGCTGTGCGAAAATACGCCTCGCTTTCGCGGAACAACCCGCGCCGCAGCAGGAGGGTTCCATAAGCAACGTTGATGCGTATATCGTGCGGGTCGCGTTTCAGCCCTTCAAGATAGTAAAGATCGGGTTCAAATGTCGCATGACGGTACTGTTCCAGATGCAATCCGGCCAGGTAAAGCGCTTCATTGTTGCTCATATCCTCCGGCATGGGCAATGGCTGTGCCACCTCCGGCATTCGTGCGATGAGCGGGTGTTCAGGCCGGTACTCGACCAGCGTATTGCCATCAGCATCTTTCACACTGACAAGCAAATCGTGAGCCTGATCTTCGGCTTCCAATGGCACCGCTCTGGCAAAAGTTTGCACAGGTGAAAGCGTCACATTTTCGTGAATATAGACCTTGCGCTTTCCTTGCAGTTCGATAATGGCCTTGTCAAAAATGCTTGTCGCGTAGACCTGTACGCTCGCTGTATGTTTTGTGGTATCAACATCCAGACTGACGGCGGCATCAATCGAGGCGTTCTTTACAGCTCCTATGTTTTTGTAAGGCATGAAATATTGTTTGAACGATTTCTCCTCATACGGCTGTAGCCAGGAAAAATCTGGCTGGTTATCGGCGTATACTCCGGTCATGATCTCGATGTATGGTCCATCCTCATCGGTCAAATTGCGCTCCCACGCCCTGCCAAAATCGCTGCATCCCCATGTCCACTGTTTTTTCCCCGGCGCTACGTGGTGATTGGCGACATGCAGCATACCCGCTTGCACAGCATGGTCATAGCCACCGATAAAGTCGTAGTTCGAGTGATAGGCCATGTAGGAGGTCGGTACCGGAATATTTTTGTACCAGGAGATGTCCACTCCGGCGGAATAGTCCGTTTTATAATAAGTGCCAGTAGCAATAGGAAAGCGGGAAACATCGCGCCTGCCATGATCGGAAACGGCGTGAACATCGGGCGGGAAGATCGACTGCGTGGCGTCGCCAGCAAAGACCGCCGGATTTGCCCACCACAGGAAAGTCTGCGGTTCCGGTGTGCGATTATACAACTGTACCTGGATTTCCAGGTAGGCTTTCCCCGCGTAAAGCGTGAAGCCTGCTGTCATTTTCGTCCCATGCATACGGTCGATCTCGCTGACCCACACCGTTTTGCTACCATCGGCGTTATGCCGGATGGCGTACTCAACCGGCCCGAAAGTATTGGGGCGATGATGCTGCGGCCAGTTGAACTCGATCCCGCCAGAAACCCAGGGACCAGCCAGCCCGACCAGCGCCGGTTTGATTACGCGATTGTAGTAGATGAAATCGTAGCCATTGGTCTTATCAAGCGCGCGATAGACGCGCCCGCCAATCTCCGGCATAATTTCGATGTGAAGGTATTCATTTTCGAGGAAAACGACGCGATGCGCTTGCAGTTTCTTCTCATCCAGGATTTTGTCTATCACCGGGTATGGATATACCTTGCCGGAACTGCCCTGATAGATACGCTTCTCCAAAAACATCGGATTTTTGTCTGGCCTGCCAACGCCATATGTTGGGATGTCAATGTCTTCCTCCCATATGCGCACCTGAGATTCCATACTAGTTGCCTCCTGTTCAGAAGAAACATCTAGCTAGCCCGATCTGCTAGCTTACCCACGCGCTTCCTGGTCCGCCTGCTGCTCGACACACGTCGAAGCTTGCTTGCAATCCGGTACGCGCCGGGTATTGTTCGTTCACCGCCTGGCGTAAGGCTTTGAGCGCATCGTTGCGCACGAGATTGATGGTGCAACCTCCGAAACCACCGCCCATCATACGCGCTCCCAGCACGCCCGGAACCCGCCGCGCGATCTCGACCAGCGTATCCAACTCAGGGCAACTGACTTCGTATTCGTCGCGCAGGCCAGCGTGCGATAGCCAGAGTAATGATCCAACTTGTTCGATCTCTCCCTTTTCGAGTAACGCAACCGTTTCCAGGACACGCGCATCCTCGGCTATTACGTAACCCGCGCGCCTGCGCAAGATGTCGGGCAGTTCTGAAGCATAACGCGCGAATTGCTCCAGCGTTATATCGCGCAAGGCGCGTATAGCGCTGGTCGGCGCATTCTGGGCTTCACTGCGCGTAATAATGTCGCGCAGCCTACTCGTCGCTTCTTCACACTGGCTGCGTCGCTCGTTATAGGCGGAGGTCGCCAGTTCGCGCCGCACGCCGGTATCAATCACTACCATTGAGAGGCCCGGCTCGTCAAAGGGCAAATAACGGTATTCCAGCGAGCGGCAATCGAGCAAAATCGCTTTGCCGGAACGCCCCAGGCACGACGCGGCCTGGTCGAGGATGCCGCTCCGTACACCGGATGCGCTATGCTCCGCGCGCTGGCACAGCGCCGCGACTTCAATGGGCTGCAAAGTGGCATCTTGAGCGCCGATGGTGAAGCTCCCACGCGAAAAGAACATGCAGGCTTGCGCCGTAGCTACCTCGATGGCGGCGGATGAGGACATACCACCACCAACCGGCACATCGCCATGCACGACAGCATCAAAACCGGAAAATTGCAAACCGGTTCTCAGCAGTTCGCTAATCACGCCCAGAACGTAACGCGCCCAGCCGGGCAGATGCGCGCGCTGCTCATCAAAGCTTTGCGGCAATTCGTCCAGCATGATTTGAGCATACTCCGCGAAGTGGGTAGACCAGAGGCGCACGATGTTGTCTTCGCGGGCGCGCCCGCCAAAGGCTATCACGCGATCAACGGCGGCGGGCAGCACAAAGCCGTCGTTATAATCGGTATGCTCGCCAATGAGGTTGACACGTCCTGGCGCCCAGGCCGCGCCAATCCCTCCTGCATAGGGCGCGTCGTCATGAAAGGGGCGCGTGAAGAGATCAAGCGCAGCTAAGGCAGGTTGGGGCAGTCTATTTGTATCGCTCATACTTCAAGCCTCCCAATTGCTTCGCGTAGCTCGTGCGCTTTTTGTGAGGGCAATGAGTCATTCGTCCACAGGTACCAGATCGATTCGGAAGAGGCGGCGTATTTCAACTTACCGGGCGCGCGCCCGATAGCCAGTATCTCAACGTGCAGGTGAAAACGTTCGTCAGCAAGCTGGTGCAATCCCAGCAGGTAGGGCATGGGGGCCATCGCGCCATCAAACAGGGCATTATAGCCGCGAATTACTTGCAGTAACAGGGCAGCGAGGTCGCGCAACTCCTCATCCCGCATCAGCCCCAGGTTTGCCACATGACGCCGTGGATACAGGTGCGTTTCATAGGGGTAGCGCACATAAGGCGGCAGAAAGGCTTGCCAGGTATCGTTGGCAGCTACCTGGTGTTCACCGCCCGTCAGTTCAGATTGCACGCGACAAAAGGGACAGCCACGTCCGGCGGCGGCATCTAGCTCAACAGTCTCCATCTCGCGCGCTAAGAATGGGGGAATGAGGGAAACGCCGAAAGCCTGACCATGCGGGTGATGCTGCGTTTGCCCGATGGACTCGCCGCTATTCTCGAAGATCATCACAGTGGCATAGCGCGAAGCAAGATCACAATACAGGCTTTGCCAGAGGCGCGTAACCGCATGTACCTCGTCGAGAGTCAACTGCACAAACGAGCGGTGATGATCGCGGTTATAAATAACCACGTAGGCTTCTCCCACCGGCGGCTGCAAAGGCGGGAAGTCATTAGGATGCAGCCACACCTGCGTATCAGGGCCTACCTTGCCTTTGCTAATATCTTCGCAAAATGGGCAGGAGTCGCTTCCCTCGCGGCGATTCATACGATTGGGCGCGTTCACTACAAATTGCCGCAAGATGGGATTCCAGATCGTCTGTTCCTGTTCCATAATCTCCCCTACATGCAAAGTATGCTACGATTACGATAGTAATTATACCCGCTACCCTCGTCTGGTGATTTATGTCGCTCCATCCTGTCATCCATCGCTCCATCCTGTCATTCTGAGCGCAGCGAAGAATCTCCACTCGCCCTGATAAGAGATTCTTCGCTGCGCTCAGAATGACAGGGGGGAAGAACTTCCCTTTTCCACTTCATAATAGAAAGCTCCTTTTTTCTATTACGATTGTATAAGATAACACAACTAAAAACAAGTTATTACACATTT
>DASTKD010000314.1:0-11052 GCA_035716135.1 Ktedonobacteraceae bacterium | reverse complement strand
CCGCAAGGGTCGCCTCTACTATGACACAACCGTGAAAAAGGGGACGTTCATAGTAGAGGCGACCCTTGCGGTCGCCTTTGCCCTGTCACCATCCAACCTGGCAATCATTCACCGCCCTGACCACTTGACAATCCCCCTCGTTGAGTGCTATTCTGTATTTGCAGTCTCATGGTGAGACTGCTAGCAATCATCATTGACAAGCATCGTATCATAGCAACATCGCGGATGTTGCAAGGACGTATCTAACCATGATACCCATGAGCCAGCGCAAGCAGGACATCCTGCGCGCGCTCGTCGAAGAATATATCCATAGCGCGACGCCTGTAGCATCTGAAACGCTGGTGCGCAAATATCGCTTGAATTATAGTTCGGCTACCGTGCGGCACGAGCTGGCCGGACTGGAAGAGGCTCATCTGATCTACCAGCCGCATACCTCGGCAGGGCGTGTCCCTACCGACCTGGGCTATCGCTACTTCGTGGAACATCTTATGCAGGAGTCCGCGCTTTCGCTCAACGAGCAGCGCCTCATCCGCCACCAGTTCTACCAGGTGCAGGATCAGCTCGACCAGTGGGTACGTTTGACGGCCTCGGTGATGGCGCGTCTGCTGCACAACGCGGCAGTCATGACATCGCCGCGTTCCAACGTGGGCTTTCTCAAGCACTTTGAACTGCTCTCGGTGACGGACCTCTCGGCACATCTTGTGCTGGTATTGCGCGATGGCACCGTGAAGCAGCAGCGCCTGTTATTGGAAGCTCCGGTCGATCAGACCGAGTTGAGCGCAATGGCAGAGCGGCTGAACCAGCTTTTCCACGGCAAAGGCGCTCTGGAGGTCGCGGCGGATTTGAATAGCATGGATTTCACGCCCGTCGAGCGGCTTATCGGTACAACCATTGCGAACATTCTGGAACAGCATGGCGACCCCCTGGGCGACATATTCTACCGCGAAGGCGTAGTCAACATTCTGGAACAGCCAGAATATAGCCGTATGGGGCCAGAGGAGGAGCGCAACGAGCGTGTGCGCAAGGTCATGGAAGTGTTAGAGCAGAATCGCTTCTTACCCGTCCTGGCCTCGCAACTGCGCACCTCTGATGGTGTTCAGATCATCATCGGGGGCGAGAACGAGTGGGACGAGATGCGCGATGTAAGCCTGGTCGTCGCTCGCTATGGTCAGGAAGGCAAAGTCGGCGGTTTGCTGGGCGTAATCGGCCCGACACGTATGCAATACGGGCGGGCTATCGCCGTTGTGCGCTATATGACACAGGTTATGAACGAATTGCTGGCAGAAATGTACGGCTTCGAAGAATAACTGAAATGTAATAAAAAACAAACACATAGGAGGGGCAACAGTGCCAAAAGTTATTGGAATCGATCTGGGAACAACCAATTCGTGTGTCGCAGTCATGGAAGGCGGAGAACCCGTCGTCATCCCTAACGCGGAAGGCGCGCGCACCACGCCATCTATTGTGGCGGTCAATAAAAGTGGCGAGCGCCTGGTAGGCGAAGTTGCCAAGCGTCAGGCCGTGACCAACCCGGAAAATACCGTCTACTCCATCAAGCGTTTCATGGGCCGCAAATACGACGACGTGGAAGTAGACCGCGACAAGCGGCTGGTTCCCTACAAAGTGGTACGCGCCAGCAATGGCGACGCCTGGGTGGAAGTGCAGGGCAAGCAGTACAGCCCGCCGGAAATTTCCGCCATGATCTTGCAGAAACTCAAGACCGACGCCGAAGCCTACCTGGGCGAGCGCGTCATCCAGGCGGTAATTACCGTTCCCGCCTACTTCAACGACGCCCAGCGCCAGGCCACGCGCGACGCCGGCAAAATCGCCGGACTCGAAGTGCTGCGCATCATCAACGAGCCGACCGCCGCATCGCTGGCCTATGGTCTCGATAAGAAAAAAGACGAGCGCATCGGCGTCTACGACCTGGGCGGCGGTACCTTCGACATCTCCATCCTCGAACTGGGCGATGGCGTTTTTGAAGTCAAAAGCACCAACGGCGATACGCACCTGGGCGGCGACGATTTCGACCAGCGCGTCATCAACTGGCTGGCCGACGAGTTCCGCAAGGAGCAGGGCATCGATCTGCGCCAGGACCGCATGGCCTTGCAGCGTTTGAAAGAAGCAGCCGAGAAGGCCAAGAAGGAACTCTCCAGTTCCATGCAAACCGAGGTCAACCTGCCCTTTATCACCGCCGATGCCAGCGGCCCCAAACACCTGAACGTGACACTTACCCGCTCCAAACTTGAGCAACTGGTCGAGGACCTGATCGAGAAATCGCGCGGCCCCGTCATGAAGGCGCTGGCCGATGCCAGCGTGCGCCCCGGCGACATCGACGAAGTCGTGCTGGTGGGCGGCCAGACTCGTATGCCAGCCGTGCAGACGCTGGTACGCCGCATCTTTGACCGCGACCCGCATCGCGGCGTGAACCCCGACGAAGTCGTAGCCGTCGGCGCGGCCATCCAGGCCGGCGTGCTGACGGGCGATGTCAAAGACGTGCTACTGCTCGATGTCACTCCGCTTTCGCTGGGCATCGAAACGCTGGGCGGCGTCTCTACCAAACTGATCGAGCGCAACACCACTATCCCAACCCAGAAGGGCCAGGTCTTCTCAACCGCCAGCGACAACCAGCCCAGCGTTGAGATCAACGTCTTGCAAGGTGAGCGCGAGTTTGCGAAAGACAACCGCTCGCTGGGCAGCTTCATCCTTGATGGCATTCCACCTGCTCCGCGCGGTGTGCCACAGGTCGAAGTGACCTTCGACATCGATGCCAACGGTATCGTCAATGTCTCGGCGCGCGACAAAGGCACGGGCCGCGAACAGAAGATCACCATCGTGGCATCCAGCGGCCTTAACAAAGACCAGATCGAGAAAATGGTGCGCGACGCCGAGGCCCACGCCAGCGAGGACAAGCTGCGCAAAGAAGAGGTGGAAGAGCGCAATCTAGCCGATAGCGCCGCCTACCGCGCCGAGAAGAGCATCACCGATCTGGGCGACAAGCTCACATCCGAGCAGAAAGGCGAACTCGAAACGAAGATCGCCGACGTGCGGGCCGCGCTCGCCACCGACGATGTGGCGCGTATGAAATCAGCGCGCGAAGCGTTGGAACAGGCATTTTACAGGATCAGCGAGTCCATTTACCGCTCCTCTGGTGGCCCGGACGGCGCGGAACAGGGTCCCACCGATCAAGAGCCACCAAACGGCGCACCTTCCCCCGACGAACCCATCGAGGGCGAATACAAAGAAATGTAATTTTATCAAGCAGCATACGACAAGCGGGGCTTGTCGTATGCTGCTTGATAAAACATATTGAAGCTGATAAAAGGGCTAAACCCTTGCGCAACCGGGCGAAACAACGTAGTATTAGATAATACACTGTAAGACATTGTAGTATGAGGGAGCGCGAACCAGGCCGCGTCCTGTATGTAACACGAAGGACCTGTTAATGTCCACAAGCAAACGAGATTATTATGAAATACTGGGGGTAACACGCGGCGCGGGCGAAGATGAGCTGAAGAAAGCTTACCGGCGTCTCGCCAAGCAATACCATCCTGATACAAATAAAGAGCCGGGCGCGGAAGCGCGTTTTATTGAGATCAATGAAGCTTACGAGACGCTGAGCGACCCACAAAAACGCTCGGTCTACGATCGTTATGGACATGCCGGATTGAATGGTGGGAGCGCCGGGGGCTTCGGCGATTTCGCGGGCTTTGGCTCCATTAATGATCTCTTTGATTTTTTCGCGGGCGCGACCGGCACACAACGCCGTTCCGAGCCACAACGAGGCGCGGATATCCGCTTTGAATTGACCATTTCTTTTGAAGAGGCCGTTTTTGGCTGCCAGAAAGAGATCGAGTTGCCGCGCTGGGAAGCGTGTTCAAACTGCCGGGGCAGCGGCGCGCAGCCGGGTACATCCACCACTCGTTGTTCGGCCTGCCAGGGCAAAGGCGAGATTCGCCGTGTGCAGCAATCCATCTTCGGGCAATTCGTCAACGTGACGATGTGCGAACGCTGCCGGGGCGAGGGCAAGGTCATCACTACGCCCTGCGAGAAGTGTCGCGGCCAGGGGCGCGTGCGCAACAATCGCCGCGTGGTGGTCAACATTCCGGCGGGCGTCGATGACGGCATCAATGTGCGCGTCACCGGCGAGGGTGAAGTCAGTTCGCGCGGCGGCACGCCGGGCAACCTGTACGTCATTCTCAGCGTCAAACCGCACCCGTTCTTCAAGCGTCAGGGCAACGACATTCAATACGAATTGCCCATCAGCTTTGCGCAGGCCGCGCTGGGCGACGAAGTGGAAGTGCCAACGGTTGACGGCAAATCAACCATCCTCAAGGTTCCGGCTGGCACGCAAAGCAACCGCTCGTTCCGCCTCAAGGGCATGGGCGTACCCGTCGTGCATAGCAGCGCGCGCGGCGACCAGCACGTTATCGTCAAAGTCGTCACCCCCACCAACCTGAGCGCGGATCAGAAACGCCTGCTCGAAGAGTTTGCCCGCCTCGAAAAAGAACAGAGCGAGCAGAACGGCAAAAACATTTTCCGCGACCTGTTTGAAAAAACCAAAGACGTGTTTCAATAAACCAGAGACTAGATGTGGATGGAGCGTGCTCCATCCACATCTAGTCTCTGGTTTACCTCGCTGGTACGCACCGCGCCAACACGCTCGCCAAACTCAGCCAGTACCGGCAGGTGATCGCTGGCTTCCGCGCCCGTCACGTCATTTCCCTCTGCCACCACATAGCACGACGCGAGACGCCTGGCCAGTTCGGGACTGGCAAAGATATAGTCAATACGCCCGGCAGGCGCTTTGGCCGGGCAGGTAAACCCCCAGGCGCGCGCATTTACGCGGCGGAAACTATCCACATAGCCTGCTTCGCGCAACAGGCGAATAGTGCCGCGCGCGACATAGAGCGAACTTGCTCCATCAAACATCGCGCAGAGTAAAGCATTGCGCGCGATCACGCGCAATAGTGGTTCAAGGAAACGTAAAGAGGGCGGCACGACAAAATCAAGATGGGGATGTCCCACGCTTTCCTGCGGCTTTGTACGACGCAGTTCGTCCATGCTTACCAGATAGCGCAGCAGGCGGCTGGCCTTGAGCGCATCACCGGGGGCAAGCGAGTTAAAGTCGCCCATTAACAGGTGCGGCGTTCCCTTTTTCTCTGCCATAATGCGCAAAATCTCGCGCGCCTCTGCTCGTCTGATACTATCACCACCCCTCCCACTATGCGAAAATGAGGCTATCAGGTGCGTCACAAAAAGCGTCAATTCTTGCCCGTCTTCCTCTTGCACACCCACCTCCAATAGCGGTTTGGAAATCAGACCGGGACGAGTATGTACCTGCATATGCGTAATCGGCAAGCGACTGAGCAGCGCGACCTGCCAGTCAAGCGAATGGCTGCCCTGCCCGCTCATACTATAGTTCATGCCCAACCGCCCGGCCAGTTCCTGCACCACACGCGGATCGGTCGCCTCAACCAATCCCACCACATCGGGCCGCGCTGCCTGGATCATCCGCGCGATCTGATCTACACGCCGGGTTCCACCTACCAGAATATTATATGTAAGGATACGTGTCATATGTATGTTAATCTTTCTATTCACAGAGTCTTGCTATTATCACTATATCAGACGCAAACCACACCCCGAAAGGCGCGGAATAGCCATCCGACAACCCAACAGCGTCATGGAAAGGACAGAATCTCGCAACCTGATGAAATTTATCGACCCTGTCATCCTTCGCCTCGTCCTGTCATCCTGAGCGCAGCGAAGGATCTCTGTGTGGCGCGACGGGAGATTCCTCGCTACGCCCAGAATGACGAGGGATTACTAATCTTGATCGGGAATATTCTGTAGGGACAAGGGGCGGCGTGGAGCGGATGCGGTGGCCTTGTGCTTGTCCTCGTCACAACATGATGCGTTGGGATTTCTTGATGCCTCGCTGGATGACGTACCCCGGCAAGGACAAGCACAAGGCCCCCACCCAACCCCACATCCGCCCCTTGTCCCTACAGTTCCAGGAACGCTCGCGGCCCCAGGTACAAGTTGCGAAGTGTCGCGTTTCGTGATAGCGTATACACTACGGCATACACTTTACGGCATTCAGGAGACGCAATGGAACATCGCACATCAGGCAAAACAGGCTTGCAAGTTCCCGTAATTGGCATGGGGACGTGGAAAACTTTCGACGTAAGAGGCGAGGCTGCCAGCAAAAACGCGCGCGCCATTGTCGATACCGCCATAGCAGCCGGGGCAAACTTTTTCGATTCCTCTCCCATGTATGGCGAAGCCGAGCGCTTGCTGGGCGAAACGCTGCAAGGGCGGCGCGAACAAGTCCTGCTCGCAACCAAAGTCTGGACGCCATCGGGCAGCAAGGGGCGGGCGCAGGTTCGACGCGCCCTCCAGTATTTCGGCGGCTATATCGACCTCTATCAAATTCATAACCTGGTCAACTGGCGCGAACACCTGGCGATGCTGGAGCAACTGCGCGACGCGGGTCAGATACGCGCCATCGGAGCCACGCACTATAGCAGTTCCGCGTTCGCTGAACTCGCCCAGATCATGCAAACAGACCGCATCACCGCCATTCAGATACCCTACAACCCGCTCGAACGCGAAGTCGAACGTACCATTCTGCCGCTTGCTGCCGATCTGGGATTGGGTGTCGTCGTCATGCGCCCATTCGCCGAGTCAGCCCTGATGCGTCGCCAACCCACTACTGCTGAACTGGCCCCGCTGCGCCCCTTTGGCATTACCACCTGGGGACAGGCGCTGCTCAAGTGGATACTGAGCGATACGCGCTGTCACGTCGCCATCCCCGCCACATCACGCCGCGAACGCATGGCGGAAAACGCCGCCGCAGGCGACCCGCCCTGGTTCGGCGCGGAAGAACGCGCCCTGGTAGCGCGGCTGGCGCAACGCGCCGCGTAAATCCTTGTATTTGCTGACTATATATCGCCCTACGACCTTAACAGGGCCGCATCGTCTGGCGCATCAGGGAAGGAGAGAAAGCCCGCTAGTATGTTCTCAGTGGCGTAAGAGGCGGGATAAGTCAGCCAAACAGGGCTTGTGAATGATTGCGATGGTGGAATACAAGGCGACCGCAAGGGTCGCCTCTACTAAGAACATCCAGTTTTTCCGTCGTATTCTTTCACTATCCTAATTCTTCCTGGCAATCATTCACAGACCCTGATCAGTCAAAGACATATTGTACAATAAGGGAGGCGAACATAAACAAATGCTCGCCTCTACGCCATACTCAGGAGGAAGCATGACGCGCAAGGGCTATTTGTTATTTATCGCTATGTCGGTATTCTGGGGCATTCCGTACCTGCTCATCAAGATCGCCGTAAAGGAACTCGATCCGACCGTCGTGGTCTTCACGCGCGTCGGCATTGCGACCCTTGCCCTCCTGCCTGTGGCAATCCAGCGTAAAGTATTACCAAAGATTGGCAGGAAATGGCCCGTCATTTCCGCGCTCGCGTTAGTGCAGATTGTAACCCCTTTCCTGCTCATTAGCTTTGGTGAACAGCATATCGCCTCATCGCTCGCCAGCCTGCTCATCGCTTCCGAACCGCTGCTGGTCGCGCTATTGGCGCTGCGCTTCGATCCCGGCGAACGTGTCGGCGGTCTGCGCCTGGTCGGTCTGTTGATTGGTATGGGAGGCGTCATCGTGCTACTGGGTCTCGATGTTGGCGGAGACAAACAACGGCTGCTCGGCGCGGCGATGGTGCTGATCGCTACGGTGTGCTACGCCATTGGCGCTCTGCTCATCAGGCGACCAACCATCGCCGCCCTGCCCAGCCTCGGCGTGGTGATCGTCGAATGCGCCACCACGACCATCCTGCTGTTGCCACTGGCCGCAACGCGACTCCCCGGCAAGATACCCTCATTTCCCGCGCTCGCCAGCCTGTTAATACTCGGCCTGATCTGTACAGCGCTGGCCTATCTGACCTTCTTCGCGCTCGTGGCCGAGGTTGGAGCCAGTCGCGGCACCGTCTTCACCTACGTCAATCCGGTCGTCTCCGTCTTCCTGGGCGTCATCCTGCTCAGCGAGCCGCTTAACGCCGCCATCATCGCCGGCTTCCTGCTCATCATTCTCGGCTCCTGGCTGTCCACCGGCGGCGTCTTTCCGCCGCGACTGAGGCATTTGTCACGAGCGCGTTTACAGGAACAAGGCTCAGAGTGAGCATCAGTGCGCCATCATGTCTTGCCAGAACATGTGCATCTTCTCGCGCAAAGCTTTGTGTTCCGGTTGTTTTAGATAGGGGTCGCTTTCCCACAGGCGGGCGGCCAGCGAGCGGGAAAGTTCGATCAGAGGGGTATCGCTCAAATCAGCGATTTGGAGCGCGGGAACACCACTCTGGCGCACGCCGAGAAAGTCGCCGGGGCCGCGCATTTTCAGATCGGCCTCGGCCAGCCGGAAGCCGTCGTTGGTGGTCTGGAAGATGTCGAGGCGTTCCTGCGCCTGTATGCCAGCGTCGGCGCTGAGTACGTAGCAGTAGGATTGGTGTTTGCCGCGCCCGACGCGCCCGCGAAACTGGTGCAATTGCGAGAGGCCGAAGCGGTCGGCATCCTCGATGACCATCACCGTCGCGTTGGGTATGTCGATGCCTACCTCGATGACGGAGGTGGCAACCAGAATATCGACTTCGCCATCGCGGAAACGCCGCATTCCCGCGTCCTTATCCGCCGCCTTCATACCGCCATGCAGCAGGCCCAGGCGCAAGCCGGGGAAAACGTCGCGGCTCAGACGCTCATACTCCACCGTCGCCGCCTTAACAGCCAGCGTTTCAGACTCCTCGATCAAAGGGCAGATGATAAAGGCTTGCCGACCAGCCGCTACCTCCTGTTCGATCAGACTGTAGGCTTCGTCGCGGCGCGCGCCAATGCGCCAGCGCGTGATGATCTTCTGGCGACCCGGTGGCAACTGGTCGATCACGGACACGTCCAGGTCGCCATAGACGGTCAGGGAGAGCGTGCGCGGGATGGGCGTCGCGGTCATGACCAGCATATGCGGGTGGTAGCCCTTCTGGCGCAAGGCGTCGCGCTGCTCCACGCCAAAACGGTGTTGCTCATCCACAATCACCAGCCCTAACGAGCGGAAGTTTACATCTTCCTGTATCAGCGCGTGTGTGCCGATGGCAACCATAGCCTGCCCGGTCTCGATAGCAGCGCGTCCCATTGCTCGTTCGCGCGCGCGCAGGCTGCCAGTCAGGAGTACTGTGCGAATGCTGAATGGCTCCAACATGTCTCCGATGCTGCGCGCATGTTGCTCGGCCAGCAGTTCGGTGGGAGCCATGATCGCGCCCTGATAGCCGTTGAGGGCTGCCAGCAGGAGCGCGGCTGCCGCTACCGCCGTTTTGCCCGCGCCCACATCACCCTGCAACAGGCGCGCCATGGGCTGATTGCGCGCGAGATCACCAAAGGTTTCGATAATCACGCGCCGCTGCGCTCCGGTAAAGCGGAATGGCAGGGTGGCCTCGAACGGTTCATCAGTGGCGATACTCGACCACAGCGTCGCCCCCGGCTGGCTAAAATCGCTTACTGGCGTGTCGTCCTGCACAGCGTTCGCTGGAATATCACTGGTATCAAGGAAAATCTTCTTATAATCAAGACGAAAGGCGTTGCCCTCTGGTGCTTCGCGTTGCCAGCGCGTGCGCCGCTCCTGCATACCGAGATGGATAAGAAAAAGTTCGTCGAAGCCCAGGCGGCGGCGCGCAGCTTTGAGCATATCTTCGTTTTCAGGATAATGCATGTGCATAACGGCATCCGGCAAGGTCAGCAGTTTGCCCGTCATGCGAATAGAGGGGGGCAGGTAATCGGGAATCATGACGGCGTAACGATCTACCGCCCACTTGGTGTAACGGCGCAGCGCTTTAGCGTACAGACCCTCGGTAAGCGGGTAGGTAGGCACCAATCGTCCCGTATTCAGCAAGTCGCCCTTTTCCGGCAGTTCGTGACTGCGCACATTAAATTCAACCTTGTTGCCGAAACGCTGCTTGACGCCTGTAACTACCAGGTATTCACCTTTAGAGGCGGACAACTGTTTTTGCAAATAGGGCTGGTTGAACCACGAGACGCGCATTTTGCCCGTATCATCCGAGATTGTAGCGATGGTGCGCATACGCCCGCCACCTGTGCGCGAAGTCTCAACTTCCCAGATCATCCCCAGCGTGGTCGTGACCTCGCCAAAGGGGATGTTGGCGATTTTGGTGAGCTGGCTATAATCGCGGTGCTGGCGCGGGAAATAGAAAAGCAGGTCGCGCACGCTGCGCACGCCCAGGCTGCGCAACTTTGCCGCCACAGACGGCCCGACGCCCGGCACAGCCGTCACATCGGCGCTGAGCAAGGCAAGAGATGCATGGTTGCCGGTCATGCCAGAGTCCAGATGAATTGGATGATCTGTCTCGCGCTGTACAGGATGTGTTGTTAATCTGGGTTCGCTCTTAACAGGCGGCGCAGGAGGAACTTGTTTTACTGTTGCTGGCTGCGCTGCCGGTGGCGCTGGCTTGCTTTCAACCTGCGGGACACGAGACGCCGGCGCTTGCCCGTCGCCGACCAGTTCATTCAAGATAGAAAGGGCGGCGCGCAGGCTGGCGGCGCGTTGCATAGGGTCCTGCTGGCGATAGCCTTCCAGGTGTTCGGTGAAACGATAAATCGGCTTGAGTTCAAGCCCGCCATTTTTGCAGACCGCGCTGGCTTCTTCCGCCCAGGTGACGGCGAAAAGCTCCAGTCCGCCGGTGACGATCTTATCCTGGTGGTTGCCGCGCTGCTCGTAATGCAGCACCTTGCGCGCGCGCTCGATCAGGGTCGCCAGTTGTGTTACTGTTTGATTTGCCATAACTCTACACGATACTTTGTTCTATATTTTTATGGATGCCTCCATACTATAGAGGGTACCCTGCGGTAGTGTCAAGTACAGATCAATGGCTATGGGTAGATTTGATAGAGGGTTCCAAAGGGCAGCCAGCCCGAAGGCAGTGAAATCAGAAGTAATACCATCATGGCAATAATGCCGAGCGCCATCAAGCGCCGTCGAGGAGTGAAGAG
>DASTKD010000313.1:0-5306 GCA_035716135.1 Ktedonobacteraceae bacterium | reverse complement strand
GTAACGTTTGTAGGAGAAGGGTTGACTATGCTCCACGTACCATTGCGGTAGTGCAGGATGGTGCCCCCGGCTCCGACTGCCCACCCCTCATGCGCAGAAGGCATGGCGATGCTGTGCAGGTCCAGCGTGGTGGGACTCTTTACCTGCCTCCACAGCCTGCCATCATAGTGGAGGATGGAGCCGCTATAGCCCACTGCCCAGCCGTCCGATGGCGTGAGCATGGCGACTCCCAGTAAATTCTTATTGAAGTTCGCGGGACCCGCGACGGTTGACCATTTATTTCCGTCATAGTGCACAAGAGTACCGCCCCAGCCAACCGCCCAGCCATCCTGGGGAGAATCCAGCGACACGCCGAGCAGCGGCAGTCGCAAAGTGCCCACCACTCTGCCCCCCACCCACGAATGAGCGGCGTAGTGCAGGATGATACCGCTGGCTGGAACAGGAAATCCCCGATTTTGACCCGGTGTGCCAGTTTTGAAAGAAGAAAAGGAGCCGCCAACCGCCCAGACCTCGCCCGCTGGCAGTTGTGTAACGCTGTAAAGAGCCGAACCAGGGTTAAAAATCGCGGTGACCTGGTAGACAGGTGAAGTGGCCGGCTGCTGGCCCGTTGCTGTCAAGTAGAATCGCAAGGGAACGAGCAGGAGTGCCAGGATGAGCAGTGGCGCGTAGCGCAGCGCGTATTTCAGCATGGCTGTCATAATGAACGTTCCCCCTTTCCTATAGCTCGATATCATCGAGTGAGATCAGCCCGCACTTGAGGGCGTAAATGACGGCCTGGGTACGATGGGTCAGCTGTAGTTTCGCCAGGATATTGCCGACATGGGTCTTCACCGTCTCAGGACTTACCATCATCGCCTCCGCGATCTCGCGATTGGTATGGCCCAGGGCCAACTGGCGCAGCACCTCCTGCTCGCGTTCGGAGAGCGCGACATCGGGCCTTGACAGTTCCTGCACTACTGCCCCCACAACTGGGGGATCAAACAAAGATTGCCCGTGTGCAGCAGCGCGGATAGAGGCCAGCAGAACGTCGGGAGCGGCATCTTTGCGCACGTAGCCAACAGCGCCCGCGCGCAGCACCGCGATGACACGCGCGTCATCGGTGTAGCTGGTCAGTGCTATGATCTGCGTGTGGGTCGTGACCTGGCGTATACGGCGGATCGTCTCGACGCCGTCTATACCGCCTGGCATTAACAGGTCCATCACCACGACATCTGGCAGCCACTGCTCGATATGCCGCAGCACCTCCTCCCCGCTGGAAGACTCCCCGACCACCTCCAGATCAGGGAAAGACTCCAGATAGGTCCGCAGCCCCTGGCGCACAACATGATGATCGTCTACCAGCACGACGCGGATGCGCTCTATCATGAGCCGCCTCCCTTCTCGTCCAGGGTGGCCTGTTTTGCCAACCTGGGCAGCGCGCTGTGCTCGCGAACAATACGTACAGATTTCAAGACGATGATGCCGAACCACGCGAAGAGCAAGATCAGATCCATACTCTGCGCAGTTGGACCCGCCAGAATAGTTGGGAAAACGTTCAACGCAAAGACCGTTAGCGCCGCCACCATGCTCCACGCCATCCAATCGATAACAAGCTCCTGGAACTGCTGTCGGTCCTCCTTTTGCGCCTCTTTATAAGAAAGCGTTTTGTAATAGCGGCTCATTATTTGGGCGTACTGCGCGTAGGTCGCAAGGATAACGATAGTGAAAATGCCAAAAAAGCCCCCTGCCGTCCATCCAATCCGTGCAGTATCCCCTGTAAACCGTCCTGGTTCGAGGACAGAGTATATGACATCGCTCAGGTGTGTGAGGTAGTTGGGCCACAGCATACACAACAGCAATATGCCAGAAAGTAAGCCGTAGCTCCTGGCCAGTAGTTCCAGGTTCACCTGTTGCTCGCGCCCCAACTCCCGATAGATGTGCCGCCTGTGCCGTTGCGCCCAGAGCCACAAGCCGAACGCGCCAATGATGCAGGTAAGCACGGCCCACACTGCAATGAATGCCGGCGTGTAGAGCAATATGAGCGCTGCAGCCAGTTCGGCTGCCAGGGTGCCGCCACGCAGCAGGCCGCGCGTCCTGGCGACAACTGGAGCAAGCTTCTCGTTCCTGCGCTCCTGTGCCTGTATCTCCGGCTGCGCTTTGGCAAGCGGTATGCACAGGTGCAGCGTTGTGCCCTTGCCCGGCAGGCTCCAGACGGCAACGATCCCACCCAGGGCGCCAGCCCGCTCTCGTATGTTGGCTAACCCCATGCCCCCATAGCTATCGGGACGCTCCTGTGTTTGAGCCAGATCAAAGCCCTGCCCATCGTCACCGATCTCCACCAGTAACGCGTCTTGCTGTCGCCGGAGGCTGAGCCAGACATGCGAGGCGCGAGCGTGACGAGCAATGTTGGCGAAGCCTTCCTGTACGATACGGAAGATCATTTCCTGTATGCCTGCAGGCAACAGTTCGCCGGAGGGAAGATCGCACAGCTCTGCACTGACCTCGGCCCCCGTGCGGTAGCCCAGCGCCTGGCATTGCATGCGCAGCGATTCGCTCAGTCCCACGTTCTCTAGCGCCGTAGGTCGTAACTGCTGCAGGAGGGCCTGCATCTCCACCTGTGCCTCTAGCGCGATGCGCTCGATGTCATCGACAATCTTGCGCACGCTGGCGGGATTGTGTTCCCAGCGCGCTTTAACAGCGGCCACGTTTACAACAATGCTGAATAGCTGCTGTTTGATCGAGTCGTGCAGGTCGCGGGCGAGACGATTGCGCTCCTCCTGAGCCGCGGTTTTGCTCACCTGTTGTAGGAGTTGATCATCTGGACCGGCCACACCTGACTCCTTTCGGCCAGGACTGATTGTCCCAATTGCACTGCTCACATGCACAGTATAAATGGTGGTGGGTCATTTGCAAACACCTGCCCAGGTGATTTTTCTTCCCCCATGTGGGGGAAAGACCGCCCGGTCTACCTCGTACGTACCAGCTTGATCAGTTGCCCCAGGCCAGGCCTCTGCCCGTACATCAGAACCCCTGCTCGGTAGATGCGACCCGCGATGAACGCGCAGATGAAGATAGCAATGATCATCAGCGCAATCGTAAATGCGATCTCCCATGGGGCTACCCCAGCAGCCGCAATACGCACCAGCATTGTCGTGGGCGTCCAGAAAGGAACATACGAGATTACCCTTATCCATGTCGCGTCAGGAGTGTATATACCGAAGAAGCTCACGATATATCCGGCCACCAGCAGCATCGTAATCGGCGCGACCGCGTTCTGTACCTCGTCCTGCCGTCTCACCAGCGCTCCAATCGCGGCGAAGAGGGTAGCATAGAGCAAGAAACCCAGGATGAAGTAGACCAGCAGCAGCACCAGCAGCGTAATAGAAGCGCCGGTAATATCCAGGTTTAAGAATCCAGAGTTGCTGCCCAGCAGCGCCGATTGTACGGGGAGTTGGAGCAATAGCGAACCAATGGCTACCACGACGAAGAGCGTCATCTGTGTGAGCCCAGCAGCGCCGAGGCCGAGAATCTTGCCTGCCAGCAGTTGGAACGGAGTGGCCGCGTTCACCAGAATTTCCATAATGCGCGTGCCCTTCTCCTCAGCGACCCCCATGGCGACGCCCATCCCATAGAGCACGACCGCCATGTAGATCAGGACATTGCCGGCGTAGGCCAGGATATATCCAGCGACGATTTCGCCGCTCGAACGAGTGCTTTGTGCCTGGCTCAGGTTCACATCTGAAAACTGCGCCGGCGCAAAAAGACTGCTTGTCTGACCTGGTGTGAGGCCCAGGCGCGAAGACTTATCGAGCACGTTGAGCTGGTTTATCAGCGCCTGTATCTGGGATACATGCGAGTCGCTGGTCGGGTCAGAGGTCGAATAGTAAGTGAAACCCAGATCCTGGTTCGATGCCCGGTCGAACACCAGCAGAATGGCGAGCGTACCATTTTTAACCTGATTTTTCAGGCTGTCGGTGCTCCCTGCGGAAGCCATCTGAACGATAAATTGTGCCTGCCCGGACGAGCCCTGCCCGTTTGTCCCATTGAGGGATGCCTTGATATAGTTGGTCAGCCGGTCGCCGCTCAAGCTGCCAATGTTCCCCGCGTTATTCACAACCGTGATATGGGTTTGTGAGTTTGAGTGTGCGGTGAAGTACGCGATAATAGTTGGTACGAACGAGCCGATGATGATGAGGGCCAGGATCACAATAGTGCTAATGATGAAGCTGCGTTGGGTCAGACGTTTCTTGTACTCGTGTTTGATGATAAGACCGATATTCCGTGCAGTGTTTTGCTGGGCCGCTCCCTCGGAACTGACTACCACAGAGCCCTGCTGTTCTGGCGTGCTTTGTTCCAGTGTCGTCTTCTGTGACATTCTGTCGTTCCTCCCTCTTACGCCGAAAGTGTCGCCGGAGCGTCCGGCAGCGCGATCTTGCCTACTGCTTCAATGAAGATATCGGTCAGCGACGGCTCGGCCACTTCAAACCGGTTGATAATGCCGCCGTGCTGCAGTGCCGCCTCTATGATCACATTGGGATTGAGATTGGCCTGCATCTGCATTTCGATATAGTCCTGCCGGCGTTTCGTAACCTGCACCCCCTCAAGCGTATCAAGCCAGCGTGCCTCCGGATCATTATCGAGTTTCAGCCGCGCCACGTTGTGCCCGTGCTGGCGTTTGACATCGCGCACGCTACCCGCAATGATGGTCTGACCCTTGTTGATGATTAAAATGTCCTCGCACATCTCTTCGACCTGCTCCAACTGGTGAGTCGAGAAAATGAGAGTCTTGCCCCGGTTGCGCATCTCCAGCAGCGCGTCTTTCAGCACATTGGCGTTCACCGGGTCCAGCCCACTGAACGGCTCATCCATAATCAGAATCTCCGGATCATGCACAATGGCCGCCATAAACTGTATCTTCTGCTGATTACCCTTAGAAAGCTCCTCCACCTTCTTTTTGCGATAGCTGCTAATCTGAAAGCGCTCGAGCCACTCGTCCAGGTGTTGGTGGGCCGCGGACTTCGATAATCCATGCAGGCGTGCCAGAAAGACCAGCTGATCCTCCACGCTTACCTTCGGGTACAATCCTCTCTCCTCGGGCAAATAGCCCCAGCTGCGGCGCGGCACCTCGCGCACATCCCGACCATTCCACGTAATGTGACCGCTGTCAGGACGAAGAATATCCAGGATCATACGCATAGTGGTAGTTTTACCCGCTCCGTTCGGCCCGAGGAAACCGAAGATAGACCCCTCCCTGACCTCCATCGACAGATCCTTAATAACGTGCAACTGAGCAAACGACTTATTGATAGAATCGACAACCAGACCCA
>DASTKD010000312.1:0-7155 GCA_035716135.1 Ktedonobacteraceae bacterium | reverse complement strand
GCCAATCATTTAATTGCCTCCGCGCACGCTTTATATAGCGCGGTTTTCTTCATCACTATGATCGTCGTGCTGGTCGCCATCGTGCCTGCCATCTTCCTGTGGGGAACCAAACCCGCCATTGAAGAGGGAACACTACCAGAGGCCGATCCTTTGACCCTGCCCGATCCATCACAGGCAGCCGACCCTACTCTCGCGGTACCTGTAGCAGGAACGTTCCTGGCGAACGCCGAATTTCTCGATACCATCGAAGAGGATACAGTACCGCCCGTTCCTCCTATTATCGACGACCCCAATGGTGGCGGAGGTGGACCGCGCAAACCTCACCGGCGACGCAAGCGTGCGCTTGTGCTTGCCAGCATTCTGCTCTTGCTCGTGTTGATCGGAGGCGGTGTCTTCGTCTTCCTGACCTCGCAATCGCCCGACGGCACGACAGCCACGCCACCGGCGACAGCGACGCCCGGCACCACGCCCACGAATGCGCCAACGGTCGTTTCCGGGCCGCGTATGATCGAACTCGCGCTTGACAATGGCGCGTTGACCTCTATCTTTGTCAACCAGCTTGGCCTGCAATCGGGAGCGTTGACCGATATGCAAGTATTGCCCGCCACCGGCGACGGCATTGTAATTAAACTGAACCTGCACATTGACGCCAGTGGCATTCATCGCGTCATGCCGGTTGAACTCGACACGACCATCGGCATCGATAAGCAGCAGAATATCCAGTTGCATGTGCTGCACCTCAAACGCGATGGCATCGATGGAGGGCCAACCGCCGCGCATAGCATGGAGCAGGCGCTCAATCAATTGCTCATCAGTTCGGTCATGCCTTCGCTGCACAATGTCTTGAAAACGGCCAAACTGGTCGCTGTGCATACCAGTTCAACCGTTGTCTGCGGCAAGGGCATCGAAATGCTGACCATCCTGATCCAGGCACCTCCCATTCCGGGCCTGCCCGCGCAGCCCGTCGCGTCCGCGCTCTGCTTTAAGGGACCGGTCGATATTAACAAGTTGTTGCCAAACTAACATCACCTGGAGAGAACAATGAAAAAGTTTCGTTTCATGCGGGCGGGTTGGGTACTCCTGCTGGCTGCGCTGGTGCTGGGAGTTTCATTTCTCACTCCGGCCCTGGCATCTACCCATGTAGCGCGCAACAGCAACGCGCGGGCAGCCGCCGGCACATCTGTTGGCGCAACCATCTATTTGTCGCTGGGGCTGTTGCAGCCGAGGTTTCAGCAGAGCCTCGACCAGCAGGTGCCGGACGATGTCAATAACGCCATTAACGCGCTGGTGGGCAAATTGCCCGCGCAAGACCAGGTCTGGACGCGCGAAATGGCGAGTACGCTCATCCAGCCTTCGGCCTCGCTGCAAAGCCTGGTGCCGCAGCAGAACGGACTGGCTATGAATATTCTGCTGTCGCTCTATCCCGGCGATCCAAAACCGGTGAGCGCTGGCATACTGGTCAGCTTCAACCTGCTGGATTCGTCTACGGTGCAGGTGAGTACCGGCCCGCTCAATAATGGTCCCGTGCTTTCCAGTGGCCCGCAGAGTACCTTCCAGGTGCCGATGGGGACGCTCACCGCCGTCAATACCACGCCTGGCTGCGGCAACTCTGCCCTGGCGCTTCACCTGCAAATTCCTGTCGCGCTCGGCCAGACCGCCTCAACCTCGACACAAACACAATCCGCGCTCGCCAGTGTCTCCGGGCATGGCAACCCTATGGCCGTCATGGCGAACAGCCAGCCGCGCGATTCCGGTGCCAATACCTTTATCGAGATTCCCGCCGCCTCGCTGTCTGCGTTGAGCGGCACCCTCGGCAGTATGCCCGTTGGTAGTGGCTTTACCGCCCAGAATATTCGCATCAATGTGCAGGGCAACGACATTCATCTCCTGGCCGATGTCTACTGGTCTGGTCTGAATGTCGGCACGGCTGATACCACTATCGCGCCGGGCGCGAGCGGCGGCAATCTTACCATGCACGTCACCAACACCAGTTTCAGCCTGTTCGGGCTGTTCAACTTCCCCATGAACAGCTACAACCAGCAAATCGAACAGACCCTGAACTCCAAACTGGGTCCGGCCTTCGCTGGCAAGTTCAACGTCACCAACGCCACCATTGGCGGCGGCAGCCAGCTCCCCTGCGCCAAAAGCGACAGCCTGGTCCTGACAGGAACGTCCAGTATCGGCTAAGCACCAGGGCCATCACCAGCGAGCGAATGCCAGGGCGACCCTTGCGGTCGCCCGTACAATACCACGAAGCCGTTGTATAATCCGTGTATTGTAGGGGCGACCCTTGCGGTCGCCCTGGTTCATATGTTGCGGTCGCCCTGCCCGGTATTTGTCATCCTGAGCGCAGCGAAGGATCTCTCGTTGGCATCGCGGAGATCCTTCGCTGCGCTCAGGATGACAGCTGTGCTTACGTTCACACCTATGGGACAACCGCAAGGGTCGCCCTGCTTTTTTCTGACTATGATTTTAAACTCTGTGATACTAGCATATATTTCGGGCGTATCATATATGTATGCGGAACTAATAAGCGGCTGTCAGCGTTAAGCTCTTTAGAAACTGCAAGCGCCAATTTTAGTGGTTGTTATCGTCAATACTCTAGAAATGACTTCGGCTGCATACAATAATTCGCGGATTCACTATGTATAACTTATTTCGCGCTTACTCAGGATGAGCAAGTTTATGCTGAAAAAGAGGAAGAAAAATTTATGCGAACGAGGACTCTTTATGCTAAAGAAGCGCATGTGTATCGATCGCGCAAGATTATACGTCTTATTGCCGCCCTGGCTACCGGATTGACGGGCGTAGCCAATATGTGGTTTGCCATCCTCCCCAGACCGGATTGGGATATGCTGCTGGGAGCGTGGCCGCTTGATACTCATCATGGCCTCTATAAGCTCACGGTTGTGATTGGCTTTTTCCTGCTGATGCTCTCCTATGGACTGGTGCGGGGTAAACGGGGGGCGTGGCGGGTGGCGATCATACTCCTGCTCCTTTCCGCAATCCTGCATATCCTTAGCGGAGGCCAGGTTCTCCCGACCGCCGCGACAGGCGCGCTCATCGCGCTCGTCGCTCTTTGCTCACGCTCCTTCCGGGCGAAAAGCGATCCGCCCTCGCTGCGTCGTGGTTCAGTGGCTCTGGTTGTGGGGCTGAGCGTCGTTCTCATCTATACCGTTCACGGTCTATTCGCTCTGTATGACCAGTTCGAGGCACCGATTGATCGTATCGGCATTGAAGATTTTCTTGCCAGAGTGTTTGCCCATAGCCATTTGTACCTTACGCCTGGAACCCAGGCATTTGTCTTCGGGCGAGCCGTTCCGCTCCTGTGCCTGAGCGTCGTAATCTATGGCATCGTCATGATTCTGCGCCCTGTCGCGGCAGCGCTGTTTCCCACCGAGCAGCAGCAGGAATCCGTCGCTGCCCTTGCGCATCATTATGGCAAAAACTCGATCTCCTACTTCGCGCTGGAGGCGGGCAAATCATACTTCTTTACCGACTCCGGCAAATCGGTCATAAGCTACGTCCTGGAGGGTAACGTCGCCGTTGTCGCGGGCGATCCGATTGGGCCGGAAGAAGAGATGCTGCCAGCCATCCAACAATTTATGGCCTTCTGCCAGGAGCAGGATTGGACGGTTGTTTTCTGGCAGGTGCGCGATGTGCTGGTTGACCTGTACCAGGCCGCTAAACTGCATGTGCTGAAGATTGGCGAAGATGCCATCGTTTCAACCCGCACCTTTACCCTTTCCGGCAAAGCTATGGCTAATGTGCGTTCAAGCGCGAAACGCGCTGAAAAGGAGGGCGTTCACGTCGTTTTCTGGCATGGACTGGTACGTGATATTGACCACCTGGCGCAGATGGAGCAAATCTCGCGTAGCTGGCTTGCCCATAAGGGCGGCAATGAGATGGGGTTCAGCATGGGCCGTTTCGATCCGTATGGCGACGCTGAACAGATCTATGCCGTGGCTGTTGATAAAACCAACAGGGTACATGGCTTTGTGAGCTTTGTGCCGATCTATGGACGCAACGGCTGGGGGCTTGACCTCATGCGTCGCGCCGATCAAGCCGCTCCCGGCACAATGGAACGCCTGCTGGCAAGCACCATCGAACACCTGGGGGCGGAAGGCGCTGATGTTGTCAGTCTTGGCCTGGCTCCGATGAGCGATGTCAATTGCGTCAATCACACCTTGCTGGGAACGAGCATGAATTTCCTGACGCAGCACTTCGGCAATCCAGCCAAGAATCGCTCGCTTTTCAATTTCAAAAAGAAGTTCCAGCCGCGCTGGGAGAGTCGCTACCTCGTCTATTCCAGTACATTGACATTGCCCAAAGTTGGCTGGGCGCTTTACCGCGCCCACCAGCGCGACGTATCATTGCTCACGGCGCTTTACAGGTCG
The DNA here is from genome assembly GCA_035716135.1 of Ktedonobacteraceae bacterium. Taxonomy (GTDB): domain Bacteria; phylum Chloroflexota; class Ktedonobacteria; order Ktedonobacterales; family Ktedonobacteraceae; genus CF-113. The sequence continues at coordinate 2,758 of DASTKD010000312.1, read as the reverse complement.
CTCAAGGGTTTGAGCGTGGGACGTAAAGCTCTAGCCGCTCACCCGGCGCATTCAGCAAGTGGCACATTAATACTATGAACCAGTCTCTCAAGGCGCTGATTCTCTGGAAAAGATCTATCAGCGCGTACATGCGGCGTTTCTCGTCTTTTCTGGCTGAGCTTGCAGCGTTTTTGATCGCGCTATTCAGCGGGATAGCGCTATTCAGCGCGGCCATTTTCGGCGGTCTTCTCTCCGCGATCATCAGCGTTGGCCTCGATCCGGCGCGCGCGCAACTGATTACCGCTCTTCTGTTAGCGATGGGCGCGGCTCTCACAGGCGCGATAGCCGGGCGGCGAAAAGTGGGAGCCATGCTCGGAGCGTGGCTCGTCTTTTGTTTCGCCTACCTCGCCGGTTTTGTCCAGCTTGAATTACAACCCGCGCGCGACCCCGGCGGACATCTGGAACTGCTGAACAGCGCCGCGCTGTTTCATACTTCTCTGGTTATCGTTGCTCTGGCAATCCTGGCGAGTTTCGTAGGCGCTGCTATCGGAGTGGCGCTGAGAGAAACGCTCCTGAACCCTCCCTTTCAGCTTGTGCGGTACATCTGGCGGCGTACACTATCCGCGCGCGCGCCTGATACTGCGGTTATATTGAGTCAAGAAGCAACGATTGGAAGGGCTTCTAACGCAAAAATATTGAGAAGGATCATCGCTTCATGGTTGGGAGTCGCGGTAATCGTTGCATCGCTTGTGCTTGCAACGGGTGCCAGCGATTTGCTTATCTACGCCCCTGATGTTGGTCTGCATACCCTCCCCGTTATCCCCCACAAGAACAGTTCGCCAGCGCATGGCACGATTGTAGCGGATAGCCTTGTCAGCCCTGCTCTCAACGGGCAAAAGAAGCCGTTCCTGGTCTATCTGCCGCCATCCTATAATACGCCCCAGGGAGCAACCAGGCGCTATCCCGTGCTATACTTGCTGCATGGCTCACCCGGCACCGATAAGGACTGGTTTACCGGAGGCAAAGCCGATCAATCCGCGGATACCCTGATCGCTCTCGGCAAGATACCTGAACTCATCCTGGTGCTGCCTGACGGCAATGGACGCCCCGGACAAACCAGCGAATGGGCCAATAGCTTCGATCACCGCCAGAATATCGAGACGTATGTTACCAGAGACCTGGTTCAATACGTCGATGCGAAGTATCGTACCATCCCTCAAGCAGCCTATCGCGGCATTGGCGGTAACTCTATGGGCGGTTTTGGGGCTATGAATATCGCCATCCACCATCCCGATGTGTTTGGCTTCGTCATCTCGCTTGGCGGTTACTATCGCGCCGAAGGGGGCATCTGGGGCAACAATCTTGCCTATATGCAGGCGAATAGCCCTATTGATGTTCTGCCGTCCGCTAAGCCAGCCTGGAAATTGCATATCTTCCTGGGGGCCGCAACCAGAGATCAGCCGTATTATAACTACGCTAAACAATTCGCGTCGGAACTCGACCACCTCCATCTGCCATACCACTTCGACGTACAAAAGGGCTTCCATTCCTGGAAGATCTGGCAGATACAAATCTACAATGCCCTCGCCTGGCTCCAGTGGGGAAGTTAATTCTCAGAATCATAACATTTGAGAATATGATACATCATCCATTGGAATGATAAATTCCATAACAATACCCATTTGTTATAACCATCTGGAATATGTGATATTCGTTGAAAGAATAACAAAAATATGTTATGGTTGAGTCAGGCAACGGGGGTTGCAATTTGACTTGAAACAGTTCCCATCAATAGCAAGGCCGAAGGAGGTATTTTGTGGATTTTCGCTATTCCCTCGTCGGATTGTTGATTGGCGTACTTGTAGGTCTCACTGGCATGGGTGGCGGATCGCTGCTCGCACCCATTTTAATCCTCGTCTTCGGCGTACCTCCAGTGTGGGCGGTTGGTACCGATGTAGCCTATTCTACCGTCACCAAAGCGCTTGGCTCGGTCGTGCATATTCGCCAGAAGCAGGTGAATTTCAAAATAGCCCTGTGGCTGGCCTGTGGCAGCGTTCCCGCCACACTGTTAAGCGTGACGCTTGTACAGTATATCCGCAGGCATTATGGCTCGGTCGTGAACGGCGTCATCCTCCATGCCATCGGCTTTACCCTTATTTTAGTTGCCGTGCTGCTCGTGGCAAAGCCATTTCTGATGCGCCGCGTGGAGCAGAAGCGTTTAGAGGCACAGAAGCAGGCCGCGCTCGCGGGTGAAGCTGGCGAACTAACCAGCACTTCAAACACAAATCGCTGGGAAAAACGCTATCGCCCCTTAGTAACCATCCTGATCGGTGCATTTGTCGGCTTCCTGGTCGGCTTAACCTCGGTGGGCAGTGGCACGCTGATAATCGTCTCGCTGGCCTTCCTCTTCCCGCGCCTCACAGCTAAAGAACTGGTCGGCACCGACATATTCCAGGCGTTCATGCTGCTGGCCGCCGGCGCGATCGCCTACATCACCGCCGGAACCATCAACTGGCATATCGCGGGTCTGCTGCTCATCGGTTCGCTGCCCGGCGTGTTTGTGGGAAGCAAGTTGAGCAAGTTCATTCCCGAACCTTACATGCGCCCCGTGCTGGCTGTCGTGCTGGTCATTTCGGGGTGGAAGCTAATTTAGTGCCGCCTGCACCCTGTTCAAATAAGGGGTCAAGGTTGGCCTGTGGTGAGGAGAAAGGCGACCGCAAGGGTCGCCTCTACTATGAATCGGCCTCTCTAGCCCTCGCAGTCATAGTAGAGGCGACCC
>DASTKD010000311.1:0-16435 GCA_035716135.1 Ktedonobacteraceae bacterium | reverse complement strand
GGGGTCTGTCAGCACCCCGACCAGTGAACCGGGTACGCCCTATATCGATGGCAATGGCAAGATTACCGGAGCGCAACTGTTTAACACGAACGTGCTCGTCACGATTTCTGATATGCTGAATCTGGAGAAGCAACCGGCCTTTCCACAGGAGCCGCTCTTCAGCCAGAAACTGAATAGCAATACGCTGAGTAAGCAATGGGATACCGGCATTACCGAATATGAACAGGGCAATTATAAAGGCGCTGCGCAAACACTCAACTCTATTCAAAATGCGCCACCGGCTTTCCAGGCTCCCACCGCTTTTGCGAAGAAGGCGCAGGCGAAAATCCCGACCACGAATGGCTCGCCGGATGGTACGTCTGCTACTGGCAACCGGCAGAACAGCGCGTCTTCGTTTTTAGGCATACCGATGATCTGGTTGTTAGTGATAGGTTTGATAGCGGCGGTGCTGGTGCTGGTGTTACTCTTTGTGCTGGTCAGCATTATCTTCGGACGCAAGCGCATCGAGCGCAAAAAAGAGTTGGAAAGTTTCGAGGCGGATGCCAACAAGGCGCGGCAGAATGTTGAAAGAATGGAGAAGCCGCAGCCGCAACAGTTTGCGCCTCTTCCTCAGCCTCAGCCTTACGTGGGAGCGGCCAAATATCCGAGTGCCGCGTCATCTGAGACGCACTGCCCGAATTGCGGCGCGATTGTAGATGAACACGCGACCTTCTGCCCCAACTGTCGCTACATTTTTACGCCCGCCGATCTTGACGCGCGCCATTACCCGCCTCCTCCGGCGTCGCCTACGATACCTATTCTGACTCCCGCTCAGCCGCAGGCCGTATCTATCAGCGACGTGCCAACGACGGAAATGTCAAATAAGAACGGCAGCCTGGGTAGCGTATCTCCAGAATCGGAGCGCACTATGCCGTACAGCGTGCAGCAATTGCAGGGACATAATCTGGGCCTGGCGGTTATCACTGAAACGGACCGTGGCATTAAGCGCAAACACAAGCCCAACGAAGATAGTCTCTTTGCGATGCAGGGCGCGCGCACGCATAACTCACAGCCGCAGCAATTCGGCCTGTTTGTCGTGGCAGATGGCATGGGTGGTCATGCTAACGGACAGGACGCCAGTCGCACGGCCATTCAAAATATCATCGATTTCATGCTGCCGCGCATTTCAACGGAAAATGGCCTGAATGATGAGGGCTATAAAAACCTGTTGATGGAGGGGGTGCAGCAGGCCAACCTGGCCGTGCATCAGCGCAACTTGCAAGACCATGCCGACATGGGAACAACCATGACCGCCGCGCTGGTCGTCGGCTCTACCGCCTATATCGCCAACGTCGGCGATAGTCGCACCTATTTGTACCGAGAACCGGAGGGCCTGCGCCAGATTACGCACGATCATTCGGTAGTCGCCAGCCTGGTGGATGCCGGCATCATCAAACCTGACGATATTTATACCCATCCCAAACGCAACCAGATTTATCGCAGCCTGGGCGAAAAACCCGGCGTGGAAGTAGACGCCTTTATTCAACCCTTGCAGGCCAACGATAAGCTCCTGCTGTGTTCCGATGGGCTGTGGGACATGGTGCGCGACCCCGAAATCCAGCGCGTGGTAAGCTCATCAATACCTACTCCAACACAAATTGGTAAGAATCTGATCCAGGCCGCGCTCGATGGCGGCGGTGAAGATAACGTCACCGTGATCGTTGTCTCGATCACCGAAGAATCCGGCCATACCGGCATGACTGGCATTCATTTACACGCCAAGCCCGACAGCGTAACGGTTCCCGATATGCCGGGCATGTGATGGAGCCAGGGCGGGGCAAGTCCGCGCCCCTACTCTGGTTCACTCTTCCTCTCTGTGCTATAATCAAAAGAGCAATTTAGCCTTTGCATGGGCGCTAAACAGAGCGTTGGCGTCGCGGGCGAAGGCGGCTATTTTGGAGGAAGGCGTGTGATTAATACAGCGTATTTGTACGCGGGCATCCTGCTCGCCGCAGGTTTTATTTTTGTCATTGTCACCATGACTCTGGTTGGTATCCTTTCGCCACATAATCGGACAAAAGAAAAGCTCCAGACCTATGAATCGGGCGAGACGCCCATTGGCTCCGCCTGGGTGCAATATCCTCTGGGATTCTACATCTTTGCCCTGCTGTTTGTGGCCTTTGATGTAGATATCGTCTTTATCATTTCCTGGGCGGTCATCTTCAAAAAATTAAGCCTCTTTGGCTTCTTTGAAATACTGATCTTTATCATTATACTCGCGCTCGGACTGGCGTATGCCTGGCGTAAGGGGGTCATTCGATGGATATAGTCCCACGTTCAAAAAGTTTATCGCCCGCGGCTTCTGGCTATCGTGATGAAAATGCCGCGCTCGCGCGTGACCTGGCACCTATTGCTCAGATCACCGGCAAAGATGTAGCCCCGAAAAGTATGCAGGGCGATTATCTCGGCATCGAAGTTGATCGCTCCAACCTGGTTGCTGTCTGTCGTTTTTTACGCGACCAGCTGGGCTTTGATATGTTGAGTTGCATATCTGGCGTGGATATGCTCGATCACCTGGAAACCGTCTATCACCTGCGCTCGCTCACGCGCAAGCAATTGCTCCAGATCAAGGTGCGCCTGGATCACGAGAAGCCGGAAGTTGATAGCGTGGTCTCGGTCTGGCCTACCGCCAACTGGCTGGAGCGCGAGACTTACGATATGTACGGCATCAAATTCGTCGGCCATCCCGATCTGCGGCGCATGTTGTTGGATGACGACTTCGAAGGATATCCTCTCTTGAAAAGCTTCCACCAGGTTCCCATGACCGTCAAGCCCCCGGCTACCACGCAGGTTGACCCGAATATGGCCGTTGCCGGTCAATTCCAGCAAAAAGGCGTGGAACATGTCGTGCAGAAGAAAGTTGGGCAGGGACTTGAAGAACGCCTGCATCCCGGCACTCCTACCTTTGGTCACGCTTTTGAAGGGTATGAAGAGGAGCCGCCGCTGGATGCCAGTGTAAAAGATCAGCCCGCGCCTGGAAAGTAGGGCAGTGTTATGCCAAAAGCCAGAAGAAGTAAAAAGCCGGCAAAAGTGAGCAATGCGCAAGCGCGCGCCGCGCGCGTATCGCAAAATACAGGCGCGACATCCAGGACAGGACAGAGCAATAAAGCGGCTCCTACTCCGCCAGCTACGACAAATCGCCGCTTTGTCTCGCCGAAAGTAGCAGGGCCGCAGAGTCTGATCCTCCCATCGATGGTCGCGCTTGGCTGCTGGGGTATGGTGTTCAGTTTCGCCTATTTTTACAACGATCCTAATCACTTGCTCTACGCCGGTCTGGCGGCTTTGATGGCGTTGCTCTGGTCGTATAGCGTGTTTGTGCGCATACGGAAATTGCGGGCAACGCGACAAAAAAGTATGTAGATATGATAAAGAGGAATCTTATGGCAACAAATCAAGCAACCAATTTTAGCCATCCAGTGTCAGATGATACGGCGGAAGAGATTAAATCTCAAGAAATGCTGCTCAACATGGGGCCGCAGCATCCCAGTACGCATGGTGTGCTGCGCCTGGTGCTGATGCTCGAGGGCGAAACCGTTGTTGATTGCACGCCCGTTATTGGCTACCTGCATCGTGGCATCGAGAAAATCCTGGAAAATCGCCCCGTCATGGGCGGCATTCGCTATATGGATAACGCCGATTACCTGTCTCCCATGTTGAATGAAACCGCCTATGCTGGCGCGGTTGAGCAGTTGATGGGCATCGAACCACCGAGGCGCGCGCAATACATACGCCTGCTGACCAACGAATTGCAGCGCATCGCCAGCCACCTGGTGGCAATTGGCACCTACGGCCTTGACCTCGGCGCGTTTACGCCCGTTTTGTGGACGTTCCGCGACCGCGAAGGCATTCTCTCCCTGTTTGAGGCGCTGGGCGGCAGCCGCTTTAACGTGAACTATATGCGCGTGGGCGGTGTGCTGCATGATTTCCCGCGCGGCTGGCTTAAAGAATGCGAAGTCTTCCTCGATCAACTCGAGAAAAATATGGTTGAGCTGGATATACTCTTGACGGCCAATGAAATTTTTGAATCGCGCACGCAGGGCGTGGGCTATATCGACCAGCAGCAGGCCGTCGCCTATGGCCTCACGGGTCCAGTGCTGCGAGCCAGTGGCATTAACTGGGATTTGCGCGTCAATCGCCCCTATATGGCTTATCGTGAAGTCGCGGTCAGGCCCCAGGTGCGCCAGGAGGGCGACTGCTTCGCGCGTTACATGGTACGTATGCAGGAAATCACGGAGAGCATTCGCCTGTGTCGCATCGCCATCGATAAGATGCCCGGCGGTGCCATCGGGACGCGCACCCCCATCGCGCTGCGCCCGCCACGGGGCGAAACCTATTTTGCCATTGAAAGCAGCAAGGGCGAACTGGGCGTCTACTTTATCAGCGACGGTGGCGAATATCCCTGGCGCGCTAAACTGCGCGGGCCATCCTTCGTCAACCTGCAAATCCTGCCCGAAATGATACGCGGGCATAAAATGAGCGATACCGTCGCCATCCTGGGAAGTATCGACATCGTGCTGGGAGAAGTCGATCGCTAAACGAATCTACTGTGGAGTTTTCGTATGATTATCTCGAGTATGTTGGTTCATTCGGTGAGCCAGGCGTCAAACACGAATATCTGGCTAGATATTTTACAATTCGTGGTGGCTTTCCTTTCTTTCTTTGGCTTTGTGCTGACCAGCGCGGTCATCTTGATCCTGGCGGAACGCAAGATCATGGCCTATATGCAGGACCGCGTTGGACCCGTGCATACCGGCCCGTGGGGCTTGCTCCAGACCGTCGCGGATGTTGGCAAGCTGCTCATGAAAGAGGATATTCACGCCGCCCAGACCGACAAGACCTTATTCATTCTGGCTCCATCGGTCTTCCTGGCTCCGGTGATCGCCGCCTTCGCCGTGCTGCCATTATCGCCTTATGTCGGTGTGCCAGGGACGGCTCTGGCTACCGGTATCGTGTACTATGTGGCTTTGAGTTCCATCGACGTAGTGGGCATTGTGATGGCCGGCTGGAGTTCTAATAACAAGTATTCTCTAATTGGCGGTCTGCGTTCGGCGGCCCAGATGATCTCCTATGAACTGCCACTCGTACTGGCGCTGATCGGCGTCGTCATGCTGACCAGCATCCTGGCAAATACTGGACTTGGCACTATCTCCATCCGCGACATCATGACCTACCAGGCGACAAGCGCGTATCCAGGGAGAGGCGTTGGCTTCTGGGATTTCGTTTTCCAGGGCTTTACCCCCTGGGCATGGTTCTTCCTGCAACAGCCCCTCATGATTATCATCTACTACATCTGCGGCCTTGCCGAGACGAACCGCGCGCCGTTCGACCTGCCGGAAGCCGAATCGGAACTGGTAGCGGGCTATCTGACCGAGTATAGCGGTATGCGCTGGGGCTTATTCTTCCTGGGCGAGTACGGCAACATGACCATCGTATCGGCCATAGCTTCCTTCCTCTTCCTGGGTGGCTTCTCAGGCCCCGGCGTGGCCTTCCTGACCGGCCTGAACAATATCGGCTGGGGCTTGCTGGGCAACCTGCTCGCTATCGGCTACTTCGTCACCAAAGTTTACCTGCTCTGTTTCGTCTTCATCTGGGTACGCAGCACGCTGCCACGCCTACGCGCCGATCAGTTGATGCAGTTCGCCTGGCTGATCCTGATTCCGGTCACGCTATTCAACATTATCGTGACAGCTCTGATCTACCTGATAATGAACGGCCTCGGCTCTCCCAACTGGCTCTTCCAGATCGTGCTGGGCATCGTGAACTTCGCCATGCTCATCGGCTTCATCTATATTGTGGGTCGCGCCACCGTCGCCACCACGCGCCGCGCGCAAGCTCCCGCCATTCGCGCGCAACGCCGCGCGAACGCCGCCGGACAACTGCCCGAAAAGACTAGCGCGGGTGTTGCGCGCGGCGGGCAGAAATAGCCTATCGTCAAATGCTGTGGGGCGCGATCATCGTGTCGCGCTCCCTTCTTCCACCTGGGTCAGTTTCTCCGGGTTGGCGATGACATAAATGGTCTGGATATGTTCTGCCACTACTTCAACGCTCAGCACAGCAAACGCCCGGCCATCGGTGCGGACGATCAATGCGGTCTGGCCGTTGACTTCTACCAGTTCCATACGAGAGTCCGCCGGCCAAAAGCGCCTTGTTCCCAGGCTAAAGCGTGCCACAGCATCGCGTCCGTGAATCGGGCGCAGCGCGGCCTGTTTGATTTTCCCGCCTCCATCAGCCCACAGAGTCACCTGTTCGGAGAGCAGGCTCATTAACGGGTTCATCTCACCGGTCTCAACGGCCTGCAAGTACCCGTTGAGCAGCCTCTGGTGGGTATCGGCGGAAGCAAGGAAGCGTGGCCGATGCGCTCGCAGATGTTGTTTCGCCCGGCTGAACGAGCGACGGCAAGCTGCTTCACTCTTATCCAACATAGCGGCGATCTCGGCAAAAGGGTACTCGAAGACTTCACGCAGGAGGAAGACGGCCCGCTCAAAGGGTTGGAGCTGTTCCAGTAGCACCAGGAACGCCATCGAGATCGACTCTTCCCGGTCTACACGCTCGGCAGGATCTCCTTCCCCTGCATTTGTCAGTGGCACAGTCATTTCTGTGAGGATAGGTTCTGGTAGCCAGGGACCCACATACTCTTCCCGTTTCCTGCGCGCGAGATGGAGTTGATCCATACATAAGCGGACGAGAATGGTGCTGAGATAGGCCTTGAGCGAGTGAATGGTTGCAGGCTGCGCGGTCTGATAGCGCAGGTAGGTTTCCTGCACGATATCCTCGGCATCCATCGCGCTCCCAAGCATACGGTAGGCGATGGAAAAGAGGTAGTTACGATAGGTTTCAAAGGATTCCACTCTGCTTTCTGCCTTTCGTCGATTCAACCTGAGTACAAATGGTGTCCCCTTCGTCGCCTGTTCGATGCTCTCTGCCACAAGCAGAGAGCATCGAACAGGCATGAGAATCAAGGTATCAGGATACTAGCATTTTTCCCCAGGCCGCGCAAGCTCATCCCACCTTCAGGAGAGGTGAGGCGCTGGCAGTGGCGGATACTCTTTTCTAGCGAACTTGCGACGCTGTGCCTGCTCATAACGCGCCTTCCCGAACCACATAAACAAGGCTGGAAAGCGCCGTTGCGACAGCGTGGCTGTTACGACAAAGTTCACCACCGCCTCGCGGATGAGAGAGCCTGCCCGGCCTGTAATGTAGGGTGGCCTGGGCCTATCATCAGGAGAAAGCAGGAAGAAGATCGCGTTGTGCTGCCCCAGAGCAACGGCCTGGGCCATGTAGGCGAAGCTGAGCGGCCTGGGCGTCTTGCCAGAGAGAATGGCGCTCAGGCAATCAGCGCCATGAGCGCCCATGATACTCGCGGTGAAGGCGCTCATACGCACATGTGTTACTCCCGGCTCCTCGACGGGCGAGGCCGTGTCGCCAATCGCGTAGACCTCCTGGTGGGAGACAGAACGCAGAAAGGGATCGACGAGAATCTGGTCGCGCTCATTGACGGCCAGGCCAACTTCCCTTGCCAGAGGCTGCACCGCAAAGCCTCCTGCCCAGATGCACAGATCGCAGGCCAGCTCGCGCCCCTGGTCAAGTACCACGCTTTGCGCGCGCACGGCTCTCACATCGCTCTGATCGATGATCTCGACGCCCAGGTCCACCAGTCGCCGCCGCATAGCCTCGGCTACGCCCTTGCCCCAGGAGAGAGCGAGCGGTCCGCGCGTCACCAGGCTGACCTTGATCTGAGGATAGATGCTCGCCACCTGCGCCGCCGTTTCGATGCCGGTGGCTCCTCCGCCACAAACCACCACCTGGCCGCCTCTTGCCTGGATAGCAGGAAGCTTTTCGCGCAAGGCTGCTGCTGAGAGCGGCCCCTTTGCCGAGAGACTGTAGGCGTACTCTGCCACCCCAGGCACGCTCTGGCGATCAATCGTACTCCCCAGCGCGTAGATCAGGTAGTCGTAAGCCAGCTCGTGCTGCTGTTGTTGCTGATCCTGAACCGTGACGCGGCGCTGGTCGGCATCAATGCTGGAGACTCGCCCCTGAAGAAACTGGATCTGCGTTTTGCGCAATATCTGAGAAAACGGGCGCTCAAAGACGCGCTGATTGGTGGCGAACTCATGGAGCCTGGGGCGCAGGGTGAAGGCGTCCGATTCATCGACCAGCGTGATCTGGACGGACTCAGGGGCCACTTTGCCGGACAGGCGCAGGGTAAAGAGCAGGCCCGCGACTCCCGCGCCAAGAACTAGAATATTTGTCACACGCACGGACTGCGGGACTTGAGATGTTTTTGTCATATGTTCCTTCTCATTCTAAGCATAGAAACGTTGTCGTGATGACCACCACATTCGATCATCACAAATAAAGAGGGTTGAACTCCCCTTTTTGGGACAGGTGCCTGTCTGATTTTGCATGTGCCAGAACTGTTGCACTTGCTCATCAGGTTCTGTAAAGGTTTGGCCAGGGTACATCGTCAGGGTTATCGAAGTGATATATTGTAAGCACTGCGACATAGATCACGAAGGAGAACTCTATCCATGCCATATGCAACTGCTTCCGATGGAATCCGTCTCTACTATGAAGAAATAGGGCAGGGCGAGCCGCTTTTACTTATCAATGGACAGGGAGGAGATCACACGGGCTGGGATGGTGTGCGAGATGATTTTGCCGCGCGCTATCATGTGATCGTCTTCGATCATCGTGGGACGGGCCAGAGCGACAAGCCGACCGAGCCGCCTTATTCAACACGCGGCTTCGCGCAAGATGTTATTTCAATTCTTGACCACCTCAACATACCGCGCGCTCATGCTTATGGTATCTCTATGGGTGGGCGTATCTGTCAATGGCTCGGCATAGAACATGCTGATCGCATCGGAGCGTTGGTGCTTGGCTGCACCACGCCGGGCAATGCTCACGGGGTGCGACGCCCGGCTGAGGTAGACGTGGTGATGGCGAACCGCTCAGATGATCCGCAGACGGCCTGGACTGCTATGCTCGGCACGATGTATACGCCCGCCTGGATTGCGGCTCACGCGGAACTTATCAAGCAATGGTTTGAGCATCCTGATATTCCCCCGTATGCGCAGAGGCTGCATTATCTCGCCAGTGAGGGTCACGATAGCTGGGATCTCTTGCCCACCATCAAAGCGCCAACACTTGTTATTCACGGCAGCGACGACAGGGTCAATCCAACCGCGAATGCCTATTTGCTGGCGGAACGCATCCCAGGCGCGGAATTGTATATTGTTGACGGCGGTCGGCATGGCTACTTTGTCGAATTTCGTGAAGAGGCAAGTCGCGTTGTGAACGAGTTCCTGGCGCGCCATTCTCTGATAAATTTTACCAACTAAGCCGATAATGTCATTCTGAGCGAAGCGAAGAATCCGCGTGTGGTTCACGGAGATTCTTCGCTTCGCTCAGAATGACAGGTCAAGATCACTCCTGGTTGGGAAAATTCTAAATTCCTCGTATTTTCAAGATCAGCAGCGTGAGCGCGATGCTGACCAGCGACCCGGCTACGACCTGCGGCACCGTGTGACGGCGTAGAACGACGCGCGACCAGCTTACCAGCACTAGCAGCAGGAAGGTGGGCAGCATGATTGCGCCATAAAATACAGTAAGCATAGTGGCGACTCCTCCCATCGACGAGGCGTGAATGCTGATCTTCCACCATAAGGTTGTCACCATCATCACGATGCCACTTGCGGCTGTGATGATGAACAGGGTTTGCAGGTTTTCTGGCCCATGCAAAATGATGAACACCAGCCAGCCAGCCAGGGCTGATGAAATGCCGAAGAGGAATGGCCCGGCGCGCTCGGTGCGGCGGCTGACATCCACATCTGATATTTTGCCCATGCGCACACCGATCAGAATATAAGTGAATGGCCCGAAACTCAGGAAGAAGAGTGTAAGCAGGGCATAGAGCAAGGCGCGCAGGACGTTTTGCGCTTGATAAAGAGCAACCAGCACGATAAAAGGCAATGAGATGGTTGCAGGTGCCAGGACGTTTGAGACGAGGCGCGCAACCCGAACATGTACAGGTTTCGATTTCGGCTCGACGATCACATGTTCTTCGGCATCGAATGCGAGATGATCTTGCATGGTTCTCCTTTACAGATGAGTTTGCTGTGTCGTAACGGCGTACCCCAGGATTTTACCGGCGACCTCGCTGAATTTCTCAGGATCGCCAGTACACCAGACTTGTAATTCGCCCGGTGTGGCGTTCGGCTGAATCAGATTCTCGGCGTCCAGGACATAACGGGTGCGACGGGCGATGGCTGATCCGCTATCGATCACCTGCACCTGCCGCGTAGCTACGCGCTCGATGACGGGACGCAGCGCCGGGAAATGGGTGCAGCCCAGTACCATGACATCAATATCTTCGCGCAAAATTGGCGCTAGCGCCTGCCTCACCGTCTCTTCAATCAGTGGCCCATCCAATTGTCCCTCTTCTACCAGCGTCACCAGTTCGGGACAGCCGATGGCGAACGCCTGGATGCCTTCGGCAAATTCATCGATCAGTTGACGCAGGTAGGTGGCTTTGGCAGCCTGGTTGGTGGCGGCGATGCCTATGCGCCCCTTTTTCGTGGCGCGCGCGGCTGGCTTCACGGCTGGCACCACGCCCACGAACGAGATGGATGGAAAGGTCGCGCGCAACGCGGCCAGCGCAGCCTGCGATGCGGTGTTGCAGGCCACCACGATCAGTTTCACTCCTTGCTCGATCAGAAAACGACTGATGCGCACTGACAGGTCGATAATTTCCGCTTCACTGCGCGCGCCATAAGGACAATGCGCGGTATCCCCCAGGTAAATGTAGCTCTCACCCGGCAACTCCTGGCGCAATGCTGACAAGATCGTCAGCCCGCCCGCGCCCGAATCAAACACACCGATGGGAGCCTCCGCTTTCACCGCCGACTCACTCTTTTCGCGATCAAGCGCTTGCAGGCTGCGTTCCGCGTCCCGCGCGGGATGCAGTGGAAAGGGCTGCTGCGCTTGCGTATTCACCATATTCATAAATGCTTATACTCTATTCCAAACTACGAAATTCACGTTGTTCACCAAAGACGCGGCGCATGGCGTCGCTGATCTCGCCCAGTGTCGCATAGGCTTCGACAGCCGCGATGATGAGCGGCATGAGATTATCCGTGCCTGTCGCGCCGCGTTCGAGCGCGGCCAGCGCCTGCTGCGTGCGCTCGTTGTCCCGCCTTTGTCGCAGGCTCGCCAGCTTTGCCGCCTGGCGTCTGCCCACTTCAGGGTCAACACGCATCAGGATAGGGCGCTGCTCGTTTTCCAGCGTGAAGCGATTGACGCCTACCACGATGGCACGTTCCGCTTCCAGAGCGCGTTGATATGCATAGGCCGCTTGCTCGATTTCGGCCTGCATGAAACCGTGTTCGATGGCTCGCACGCTGCCGCCCAGTTCATCGATTTGCCGGATATACTCCCATGCCTGTCTCTCTACGGCGTCGGTTAGATATTCGACATAATAGGAACCCGCCAGTGGGTCAACTACGTCAGCCACGCCGCTTTCGTAGGCCAGGATCTGCTGGGTGCGCAGGGCCACCCGCACGGCATCTTCGGTCGGCAACGAAAGCGCTTCGTCCTTCGAGTTGGTGTGCAGCGATTGCGTCCCACCCAGCACCGCCGCCAGCGCCTGGTACGCGGTGCGCACGATGTTGTTGTCGGGCTGTTGCGCTGTCAGGGTGGAACCGGCAGTCTGCGTATGGAAGCGCAACATCATCGAGCGCGGGTCTTGCGCGTGGAAACGCTCGCGCATAATGTGCGCCCACATGCGACGTGCGGCGCGAAACTTGGCGACTTCCTCGAACAGATTGTTATGACTATTAAAGAAAAACGACAGTTGACCCGCGAAAGTATCGACGTTCAGACCGGCATCAATAGCCGCCTGTACATACGCGATGGCGTTCGAGAGGGTAAACGCTACCTCCTGCACAGCCGTCGAGCCAGCCTCGCGCACATGGTAGCCGCTGATGCTGATGGTGTTCCAGCGTGGCAGATTTTCAGCGCAATAGCGGAACATGTCGGTGATGATACGCATCGAATGCTGCGGCGGATAAATATAGGTACCGCGCGCGATGTATTCTTTCAGGACATCGTTTTGCACCGTGCCAGCCAGTTTGCGAATATCCGCGCCCTGCTTTTTCGCTACCGCGATGTACAGCGAAAGCAGGATACTGGCGGTGGCGTTGATGGTCATAGAGGTGCTGATGTGATCGAGCGGCAAATCATTGAGCAGCGTTTCCATATCTTCCAGGCTGGAGATTGAGACGCCTACTTTCCCGACTTCCCCCTCTGAAAGTGTGTGATCGGCATCGTAGCCCATTTGGGTAGGGAGATCAAAGGCCACAGAGAGGCCGGTGGTACCCTGCGAAAGCAGGTAGTGATAGCGTTTATTTGACTCCTCCGCCGTTGCGAATCCGGCGTACTGGCGCATGGTCCAGAAACGCGAGCGGTACATGGTGGGCTGCACGCCGCGCGTAAAGGGGAATTCGCCTGGATAGCCAAGTTGCTCGTGGCTATCGAAGTCGCGCATATCCTCTTCACTTAGAAGATCGGGTATCTCAATATCCGAACTGGTGACAAATTTGTCCTGTCGCTCTCCTGTTTTTTGTTTTGCCTGGCGCGCGGTTGTTTCGCGCCACTCTTTGGCGTTGTTGCTGCTGTGCGGTTCCATATAGCATCCCCTCTCTGACTCGCCTATGCATTATAACATGACCGATAAGAAGGTTGCTACGTCTTTGCTAGTCTGCACGATAGACGACATCCAGTTGCAAGCAATGATCTTTGAAGGTAGCCCGCCCTTCTTGCCGGACGGGGTTGCCATGAGAATCACGTAAAGAGACACGATAGTAGGCCGCGCGAGGACTTGCCGGTACGAACGTATGGAAGTTCACGGAGAGGCAATGATAGGTCAACTTGTAACACTCTTCGATAGCGGTTTTCAATTCCATGTAGTAGCTATCGTACATGGCTCCTCCTTGACTGGTGAACACGCGCCAAAAGAAAGAAGCGTCAACGGCATTATACAATTAGTGTCAAGCTGTACAATAAGTAGAGGATGGGCTGGAATATTTATGAAAACAGGTGGAAGTTACTGGAATTTGTTCAGCGCATGAGAGCAGCAGGCTTTATGCGCCTGAGACCACAACCAGCGCGTCGCCCTGGTTGACCGTTTGACCTTTCGTAACCTTGATTTCTTTGATGGTTCCGGCAATGGGAGAAGCGAGGTCATTCTCCATTTTCATGGCTTCGAGGATGGCGACGGTCTGGCCGCGTTCTACCTTCGCGCCTGCCTCGTATGGAATACCCAGCACTAGCCCCGGCATAGGAGCGCGCACAATGGCCTCGTCGGCGGCATGAGCCGATTTGATGGAGCCGGTCAAAGCTTTTTCGCGCTCATCTTCGACGTGTACCTCGAAGCGTTGCCCTTCTATTACCATCTCGTACCACGAGCCACTGGAGTCGGGCTTATTAATCTCACGCGCATACACCTCGTAAGATTTACCCGCGATGAGCAGGCTGTAGCGCCCGCCCATGCCGACCTTGCCCTTCGCATCAGCCGCGAGTGGCGCGAGCTGCCGCCAGTCAATGTTCAGCGGATGACCGTCGATAGAGATTTCTTGCTGGTTCTCTGCGCCAGTAATGACGGTGTACGATTGGTTGTTGGTGGTGGATATATAGGGCATGGATGTATCGCTCCTGATAGTATTTTATAGTGATTATTATAGCATGTTCAGGCTGCCAGGGCGACTGCGAGGGTCGCCCGTACAATACCACGAAGGGGGGGGCGAAGCCCGTATATTGTAGGGGCGACCCTCGCGGTCGCCCTGGGAACCCTCGCGGTCGCCCCGGCAAGCTTTGATACAGAAAATTCTAACATTCCTCTAACACTTCTCCTATGCGTTTCTAACAGACGGTATGCGATACTCTCATATAGAAAACGGGAAACATGAGTACCACTACGTAGGCCAGAGGATATGAACACGGAGAATACCGAACGACAGGAACAGCATAGCGAGGGACAGCATGAGAGCAAAGGCATCATGCGAGGCCAGGTGTTACGCTGTGCCAACTGTGACATCGAAATCCTCTGGACACCTACGATTGCGCGTGGCGCAGCCTATTGCTGCACCGGCTGCGCGGCTGGTGGCCCCTGCAACTGTGATTATTCGCAGTATCGTTCGGTCAACATTGCGGGCGTCATTCACTATTATCCTGATGCCAGTTGAAGCTGGCATATGACGCGCTCGAATGAATGCCGGACACCATTGAGACCCGTTAACACTTCATTGTATCGAAAAGGAGTATACGTCGTGGCACAAAAGATTCGTCCTGTTGGCGATCGCGTGGTCGTAAAGCCCACCGCCAAAGAAGAAGTCACCAAGAGCGGTATTGTTATTCCTGACACGGCCAAAGAGAAGCCCCAGGAAGGGACTGTCGTCGCGGTTGGCAGCGGTCGCCTGCTGGATAACGGTGATCGCGCGGCTATGGATGTGCGCGAAGGTGATCGCATCCTGTTCGCCAAATATGGCGGCACCGAGTTCAAATTGGATGGCGAAGAGTATCTTGTGTTGAAAGAGAATGACATTCTTGCCATCATTGGCTAAGCATGTAAGGAGTTAAAGTATTATGGCAAAACAGCTTATGTTCGACGAGGAAGCTCGTCGTTCCTTGAAAAAAGGTATTGATATTTTGGCCGGGGCCGTCAAAGCCACGCTTGGGCCAAAGGGCCGCAACGTCGCGCTCGACAAGAAGTTCGGCGCGCCCACTGTTACGCATGACGGCGTGACGGTCGCCAAAGAAATTCAGCTTGAGAACGCTTTTGAAAACATGGGCGCGCAACTGCTCAAAGAAGCTGCCACACGCACAAACGATGTCGCCGGTGACGGCACTACCACCGCGACGGTGCTGGCGCAGGCCATCGTCAACGAGGGTCTGAAGAACCTTGCCGCCGGCGCGAACCCCATGCAGCTCAAACAGGGCATCGATAAGGGTACCGAAGCGGTGGTCGAGCATATCCGTAAGGTAGCCATCAGCGTGCAGGACAAGAAAGAGATCGCGCAGATTGCTTCGATTTCCGCCGCCGATGAGAGTATTGGTAATCTCATCGCTGATGTAATGGATCGCGTTGGCAAAGACGGCGTCATCACCGTTGAAGAGTCGCGTGGCATCAACTTCGAGACCGAGTACGTCGAAGGTATGCAGATCGACAAGGGCTACATCTCCGCCTACTTCGTCACCAATGCCGAGAAGATGGAAGCCTCCCTCGACGAGCCGTACATCCTCATTACCGACAAAAAGATCAGCGCCGTGCAGGACATCTTGCCCCTGCTTGAGAAGATGACCCAACAGGGCCGCCGCGACATGGTAATTATCGCGGAAGATGTTGATGGCGAAGCTCTGCCTACCCTGGTCGTCAACAAGCTGCGCGGTATCCTCAACGTGCTGGCAATCAAAGCTCCTGGCTTTGGCGATCGCCGCAAAGAGATGCTGCGAGACATCGCCATACTGACCGGCGGCGAGGTTATCAGCGAGGAGATGGGTCGCCGTCTCGATAGTGCTACTCTGGCCGATCTCGGCCAGGCACGCCGCGTGGTTTCACATAAAGACGACACCACCATCGTCGAAGGCAAGGGCGACCCGGCAGACATTCAGGCTCGCATTCGCCAGATCAAGGCGCAGATTGAAGAGACCACCAGCGACTATGACCGCGAAAAGTTGCAGGAACGCCAGGCCAAACTCTCTGGTGGCGTGGCGCTGATTAAAGTGGGCGCTGGTTCCGAGGTTGAACTGAAGTATCGCAAGACCCGCGTTGAGGACGCGCTTTCCGCGACGCGCGCCGGTGTGGAAGAGGGCATGGTTCCCGGCGGCGGCGTAGCCCTGCTGAACGCGGTTGAGGCTCTGGACAGTTTGCAACTGACGGGTGATGCCGCCACTGGTGTCAGCATCCTGCGCCGCGCTCTGGAAGAGCCACTGCGCCAGCTTGCTATCAACGGCGGTAAAGACGGTTCGGTGGTCGTCGAAGGCGTGCGCCGCGCTCAGAAAGAGCATAAAAGCGACAAAATCGGCTACAACGTACTGTCCGACAAGTTCGAGGACATGGTTGCTGCCGGTATCATCGACCCCGCCAAGGTGACGCGCTCTGCCTTGCAGAATGCCACCAGCATCGCGGCGATGATCCTCACCACCGAGGCTCTCATTACCGACCTGCCAGAGAAAGAGAAGCCCGCCGCTCCGGCCATGCCTGAATACTAAGCGCTTGACCGACCCGGTGATCTAAACCGAAGGGCCTCTCTGCATAATGCGGAGAGGCGCTGCTTATTTGTAAGGGAGAAGAAATCCGCGAACCGGTCGCTTGCAGCGAAGCGACCGGTTCGCGGATTTC
>DASTKD010000310.1:0-16906 GCA_035716135.1 Ktedonobacteraceae bacterium | reverse complement strand
GCAATCGAACCGGTACCCGCGATCAAGGCAATGCCCACCGCGTCTGGTAAGCCGCTCAGCACCAGTTCTCCATCATTGGTTAGATGTATGTCGCGCGCCAGTGGCCTCAGTAATGGCACAAGCAAGTCCTGATCTTCAGGGCGATCAACGCCCGCCACACCAAACCACGCCGACGCTACCGGCAAAGGGCAGCCCGCCTGGCGTGCCGCTTCCTCAACCGCGCTATACATATGCTGGACCGCCAGTTCGACGCCCACGCCCGTATAATTCGCGCTGCCCGCCATACCGCGCCCACGCTCGTTGCCCTGCGCATCCACCACCACCGCCAGCGTCTTCGTCCCACCACCATCGATTCCTACCGCATATACTTCATCCATCATGCCTCAGCTTCCAACGCGGCTCGCAGTACATTGCCATGCGCGGCCAGTCTTGCCCTGGCCTGCTCTGGCGAAATTTGAGCGCGCGCCATCAAAATCGCCGTTTTGACATCATCCCCTGCTGACGCTAAAAGATTTTCTGCTGCCTCCGCGTCCAGACCCGTCGCCTGGCGCACAATCGATAGCGCGCGCTGGCGCAATTTATAATTAGTGGTCTGCACATCTACCATCAGGTTGCCGAACGTTTTTCCCAGCAGGACCATCGCACCCGTGCTGAGCATATTCAATACCATTTTCTGCGCGGTACCGGCCTTCAAACGGGTCGAACCGGCAATCACCTCCGGGCCAACAACCGGCGCAATGATGATGTCAACTTCTTGTTCGAGTGGCGAGTTAGCATTACAGACGATACCGATGGTCAACGCGCCCTGCTCTCTGGCACAGGCGATAGCTCCTCGCGCATACGGTGTGCGCCCACTGGCGGTAATCCCGACGACCACATCGCGGTCAGTTACGCTAAAAACTCCCAGGTCCGCGCGTCCCGCCTCCTCGCTATCTTCGAGGTCTTCATGCGCCCTGCCGAAAGCCGTCGGGCCTCCCGCCAGGCTCGCCATCACCACATCTGGCGCGAGGTTAAAGGTGGGCGGGCATTCCGAAGCGTCCAACGCGCCAAGCCGGCCAGAAGTACCCGCTCCGGCATAGATGAGGCGACCACCGTTCCGCAGGCGTGCGGCGATCTCTTCCATCGCCCTGCCAATCTGCGGCAAGACCTGCCTGACGGCCAGCGCCACCTTCTCATCCTCGGCATTGATAACCTGCGCGATCTCCAACGGACTCATGCGATCAATCTCGCCCGTTGCCGGATTGGCCTTCTCCGTGTCCAGCACATTCAGAAGACCTTTGGCCTGCGTATCCATGTCGATTACCTCCAGATTTACAAGGTTACGGCATCAATTGTTCTCGCTTCATGTGGGTATAGAAGGTGTATTTATTGCCGCAATACACGGCTTTCGCAAACTCAACTGGCTGGTTGCGTTCTGTGTATGTCACGCGGCGCGTGTAAAGAACCGATGAGCCGGGAGTGATTTTCAGCGCCTGCGCGTCTTCGCTGCCCGCCAGACCCGCCTCTATCTCCTGGTCGGCCTCCATAAGCATCACGCCATATTTCGATTCCAGTATGCGGTACAGTGAATTGTTTTCCAGATCCTCTTCCAGTAACCGTTCGCAATCCTTGAAGCAGATGTGCGATAATTCGATAGCCAGTGGCTCATCATCGGCCAGACGCAAGCGTTGCAGGCGAAAGATGGGAGTGCCTGGGCTGATACGCAATTTTTCAGCCGTCACCTCGTCAGCAAGTTGCATGGTCGCCGAAATTACCTTCGTGCCGGGGCGTTGTCCCCGCGCCCGGATATCTTCGGTAAAGCCGGTCAGATGGATCAGTTGCTGGGTGATTTTATGCTGGCTGACAAACGTGCCTTTGCCCTGCTCGCGATAAAACAACCCCTCGCTTACCAGCTCGGTAATCGCCTGGCGGGCCGTCATGCGGCTGATACCATACTTCTCGCCCAATTCGCGCTCGGACGGTATCAGATCGCCCGGCTTCCACTCCCCCGACCGAATCCTCTCACGCATGATCTCTTTCAACTGATAGTAGCGAGGTAAGGGGCTGTTCCGGTAAATCGCGCTCATCATTTTATCCCAATCTTGTCAAACATAGGCACAAACACTTGCTTTCTTTACGTAAATATGGTACTTGTTATGAAAGTGGTCTAATTGGTATATTGTATATACCACTTCACTTGTAACAATCATTCCATATTTTTGCGTTCCTGTCAAGTGTACGCCAGTCGGGGCTTCCAGATCAAGCAGTCCAGCAGTGTGTACCCTAAAGGAAGGTAAAAAGGAGCAATAATGCGGTTTACGTTACGGAATGCTCGCCTCATTGACGCCGCAACAGACATCGCGCGCGGAGCCTTACTTGTTGATGGCGCGCGCATCGAAGCTGTTGAAAGTGAGGATAGTGAGGACGCGAATCATCGTGTTCCCTCCCCTGATACCATCATCGATGCGCGGGGTATGATCGTCATGCCCGGTTTTATTGACGTGCATACACACGGTGGAGGCGGCTTTAACCTCCATACCACCGATGCCGGCGAAATTCGAGACTTCGCGCGCTGGGCACCCGAAACTGGCGTCACTTCATTTCTTATCGCTGTCGTAGGCGTCCCCGGTTCCATGCCGGCACAGCAGTTACAGACCGCCGTTGATGCGCTCAACAAGTGTAGGACGGGAGCGGAGCCGTTGGGCATTCACCTGGAAGGGCCGTACATCAGCGTGAAAAAGCGCGGGGCGCACCCGCCAGCATGGTTGCGCACGCCCAACGAGCTTGAAACCGAAACATTACTTGCCCTGACGAACGGCCACCTGCGCCTGATAACCGTAGCCCCTGAACTACCGGGTGCCTCGGCCATGATTCGCCGTCTTGTGGAAGCAGGTGTCACGGTGAGTATGGGCCATAGCGACGCCACGTATGAGCAGGCGAAGGAGGCGATAGCCCTGGGTGTTACACATGTCACCCATTGTTTCAATGCCATGCGACCTCTGCTCCATCGCGCCCCAGGCCCGCTCGCCGCGCTTGCCGAAGCCAACTGGGTGCGCGGCGAACTGATCGCCGACGGTGTGCATGTCCATCCGGCAGCCATGAACGCCCTGGTCAAGTTGCTGGGACCAGGGCGTACCGTCGTCATCACGGATGCGCTGGCCGGAGCCGGCCTGCCCGGCGCAACCTTTGAATTCGCGGGTCAACCCGCGCACGTCATTCACGGCGCGGCCCATCTCGACGATGGCACCATCACCGGCAGCGTCCTCACCATGGAGCAGGCGCTGCGCAACGTCCTGCTCATGACAGGCGTTTCTCTCTCACAGGCATCCGGCATGTTGTCGTTCAACCCTGCCCGCGCGGCCCAGGTTCCACAGCGCAAAGGCTGCCTGCAAGCCGGATACGACGCCGATCTCACCATCTTCGATCAGTCCATGACCTTGCAGGCCACCATCTGTCGTGGAGAAGTGGCCTACGCAACCGGCGAGTGGCGCGAACGCCTCTCAGCATTATACATACTGTGACAACGAATGTAGCAATCCGGCCCGGCGGGCCGGATTGCTACATTCGTTGTCACAGTAATCAGTTACAATGTGCGCGTCACTTTGTGCAGACCGCGCGGGATATCGGGATTCAGCCCTTTTGCCAGCGCCAGGTGCAGCGCGACAAGCTGGCCGGGGATGATCGCGTTCAGGGGGCTGAGCCATTCCGGGATGCCTGGCGCAATTGGCAGAGCAGTGCGAGCCAGCGAGAGCGCATCTTTGGACTCAGAGATAACCAGCAGTTCAGCGCCTCGCTGTTGCAGGTCTTTCGCCAGTTCGAGCATATCAGCGAAGGTTGCGCCCGTTGGCATGACCAGGAAGACGGGCAGGCCGCTTTCGACGGTGGCAATAGGACCGTGACGGAAATCCGCCGAAGAATAGGCTGTTGCCATCACATAGGTCAGTTCTTTGAGCTTGAGCGCAAGCTCAAAGGAGGTTGCATAGTTATAGCCGCGCCCAATAGTGATGCAGCGATCCATATAGCGGTAACGCTCGACATGCTGAGCGATGGGCGCGAACAGTCGCAACGTCTTCTCTATCGTTTCCGGCAATTGTTGGAGCGCATCCATGTTACGCCCATCTCCGCTCAGAGCCGCCGCTAACATCGCCATCACCGCCAGTTCCGCTGTGTAGGTCTTGGTTGCCGCGACACTTTGCTCTGGCCCGGCATGCAGCTCGATGACGTGATCGGCCAGCGCCGCCAGGGGAGATGCGCCGTCATTGGTAATTGCCAGCGTGGGCCGTCCCTGCCGCTTGCCTTCTTCCAGCACGGCCAGAATATCGGGCGACTGACCCGATTGCGAAATGCCCACTACCAGCGCGCTCGCCAGGCGCGGAGCCGCGTGATACATAGTCAAGAGCGAGGGTGCGGCCAGCGCCACCGGATAGCCGGCCAGACCTGTCCAGGCGTACTGCGCGTAGGTCGCGGCATAGTCTGACGAGCCGCGCGCGGCTATCAGCGCGTAGTCAAACGGTGGCAGTTGCGCGGCGACCTGCGCAACATGCCGCGTCTCGCGGTCTAGCAAACGCGCGATCACCTCGGGTTGGCTGGTGATTTCCTGTTCTAGCAATGAGGTCATAGTTGCTCCTCGTTGGACGCAATTTATAGCGTCCACACAAATTTTCTGAAGGACTTATACCAACATTGTATCAGATTTTATAACAATCCTGTATAGTGGTCTAGATGACTTGACAAATGAACCAGAACAAGGTACAGTAAAACACATAGATTGATCTGGAACTCCCGCAAGCAAACGTACTGCATGACGTTCTGGCATAGCAATGCCTGAAAGGAGGGATAATCGAAAGGGAATATTCGCTCGTTTCGAGTTTCTCACTTGTACAGTTGTGCGTTTTATGGATTATTTAGCAGGATCATTTAACTGATCCATTCATCTCGCGGTAGGAGGTTGTCAATGACTCCCAACTCTCTCCCTGTGAAGCGTTCCAGGGTGAAAAGCAAGCGGATCGTGATGCTGTCCAGCTTGCTGGTCGTCTTTACCATGATACTCGCGGCCTGTGGTAGTTCCACCCAGAACAACAACAATGGCCCCACTACCAAACATGTTCTTACCGTTGCCGCCCAGTCGAGCGATTTCAGCCAGGCTGGACTCAACCCCTTTAACGGTCATACCGATGTAGGCGTCCAGGGGCTGATCTACGAGACCCTGTACTTTGTGAATGTGAATAGTGGCTCCTTCACGCCCATGCTAGCTACCAACTATTCGTGGAATAGCGACAACACGCAGTTGACCTTCACCATTCGCCAGGGTGTGAAATGGAATGACGGCAAGCCTTTCGACGCCAATGACGTTGCCTTTACCTTCAACATGCTGAAACAGTATCCGGCGGCAGATGCCAACGGCGTCTGGAGCTACCTTAGCAGCGTGACCGCGCCAAATGCCAGTACCGTCTTGATGACCTTTACCAAGGCTTATCCGCCTGAACTAGTCACGATTGCCGGAAAAGTGTATATCGTTCCGCAGCACGTCTACGCCTCCGCCGGCGACCCGACCAAGTATCTCACCAGCAATCCTGTCGGCACCGGCCCATTCGTTGTCTCAAAGTACCAGCCAAACCTGGCAGTCTACACCAAGAATCCGAGCTACTGGCAGGCCAGTTCCGTAAAAGTTGATGAGATCCATTTCCCGGAGTATAAAGACAACTCCACCTTACAGCTAGCGTTGCCGCAGGGTACTGTTGACTGGGCAGGCTACTTCTCGCCGACGCTCAATCAGGACTTCGTGCAAAAGGACCCGGCACACAATCACCTGTTTATGGACGCTATCAACCTCTACTCCATCTGCGTCAACCAGAAAGATCCGCTGGTTGGTGGTCAGGCTGGTCTGCCCGTTCGCCTGGCCCTCAGCTCAGCCATTGACCGCACGCAGGTTGCCCAGCAGGCCACCGCTGGCCTGGAGCCTCCGGGAAGCGTGACCGGCCTCGTACTGCCGACCGCGCAAAGCTGGCTGGCCCCGCAGTTCGCCAACCTGCCAACCACAGCGGATGTCGCCACCGCTAAGAAGGACCTGACCGGTGCAGGCTGGACGATGGGTTCAGATGGCTACTTCCAGAAGAATGGCAAAGACCTGACCATCACCGTGAGAAGCGTTGACACCTATTCCGACTGGAACGCGGCGGCGCAATTGATCCAATCCGAGGCAAAGGATGCCGGTATCAAGATCAACAACGTCACCGTTGCTGAGAACGACTACTACACCCTGCGCGCGGATGGCAAATTTGACTACCAGATGATGTTCTGCGGTATGGTTGGCGGCCCCACACCGTACTACCTGTACAACAACTACCTGAATAGCGCCTTGATCGGCCAGGGCAAAACCAACTTCACCGCCTGGAACAACGCCCAGACCGACCAGTTCCTGAACCAGTACGCCTCGACCACCGACCAGAACGTGCAAATGCAGGCCATCCAGGGTATCGAGCAAGTCTTCGTCCAGAACCAGCCGTTCATTCCCCTGTGGACTGGCGCTGACTACGACGAATACACCACCAGGCACTTCACCGGTTGGCCCGATCAGAGCAACCCGTATTCCAGTGGCAGCCCCAACACTGCCCCTGACATCGAGCAGGTCATCCTGCACCTGACCCCCGTTTCGTAGTTTGTCTCAGTCAGAGGGTAGGCCCGCGCCTACCCTCCATTTGCACCTTACGAATTATATCAATCAAACATGGGGAACGCCCCGTAATATCCGCCCCGTCCCTCTGTCATTCTGAGCGCAGCGAAGAATCTCCCGCCGACTTGCGCACAGATCCTTCGCTGCGCTCAGGATGACAGGGAAATCCCGATCTGGAATGGGAATATTCTGTAGGGACAAGGGGCGGATGCAGGGAGGGGTGGGGGCCTTGTGCTTGTCCTCGTGGCAGGCAGATTCCGTTGGGATTACATGATGCCTCGCCTGATAACGTGCATTGGACGAGGACAAGCACAAGGCCCCCTCGTCCACCCAACCCCGCCCATTGTCCCTACAGATCCAGGGAGACCGTTTCGTATCATTATCGTTTTTGTCGTCAAAGTACATCAGCGATGATTGATGGGGTACAATGTACATATGCGGATTCGTCGATTTTCAGACCAGACAGATCGCTCTGTGAAGAAGGAGTAACCTGGTGCGTCACATACTCCGCCGTATTTTATTCTATGCCTGTGCCGTCTGGGTAGCGGTTACGCTCGATTTTTTCATTCCGCGCCTGGCTCCGGGTGATCCGGTCGCGGCACTGGTAGGCAAAATGTCAATCAAGGGCTATGTTAGCCCTACCATGCAACAAACGCTCGCCGCCCAGTTCGGTCTGAATACGCACGACTCCTTACTGGTGCAATACTTCAAATATATTGGCAATCTCTTGCACGGCAACATGGGCAATTCCATCCAGTATTTCCCCACGCCCGTCTCGCAAATCATCGGCCAGGATATTGGCTGGTCCATCATGCTGGGCGGAGTCGCTGTTCTGCTTAGTTTCGGGCTGGGATGCCTGTTTGGCATCATTACAGCATGGAGGCGCGGCAGCGTCCTTGATACCGTTCTCTCGCCGGCTATGAATTTCCTCTCGGCTATTCCTTACTTCTGGCTGGCCCTGCTTTCGCTTTTCATCTTCGCTTATCTGCTCAACTGGTTTCCACTGACGGGTGGCTCTTATGATGCATTTAACGTCGAGCCCGGCTGGTCGCTTGACTACATCGGCAGTGTCATTCAATATGCCTTCTTGCCCGCTTTGACGCTGGTAATCTCCTCGCTGGCAGGCTGGATGCTGACCATGCGCAATTCTATGATTACGACGCTCTCAGAAGATTACGTCTTGATGGCCCGCGCCAAAGGCTTATCCGAGGGCCGCGTCATGTTCCGCTACGCGGCTCGCAATGCTGTATTGCCCAATATCACCGGCTTCGCCATCGCCATAGGTACGATTGTCGGCGGCCAACTGCTCACCGAAATGGTCTTCTCCTATCCCGGTATCGGCTACGCCCTCTTCCAGGCGGTAAGCGAGCAAGACTACGCGATGGTGCAGGGCGTCTTCTTGATTATCACCCTGGCTGTGCTGGGAGCGAACTTCCTGGCCGACATGCTCTACGCCTTCCTCGATCCCCGTGTGCGCGTAGAAAGGAGCGCGTAGTCATGAAAACACAGGAAATTACCGGCTCTATAGTGGATACCTTCGACCGCTTGCCCGCGCCCGATCAATTTTATACGCGCGTTCTGCAAGCCTTGCTCAGTGTCTGGCGAGCCATGACCTCGAGCCGCAAGGTGGCTGTTGGCAGCGCTATCGTAGGGATATTCGTCCTGGTTGGCCTCTTCGGACCAATATTCATGCGCTTTGAACCCGAAGCCACGTCGAAACTCTTCATCGCGCCTCCTTCGTCGATACACTGGCTGGGTACCACTGTGGTGGGGCAGGATATCTTCAGCCAGTTGATTAATGGTACGCGCACCAGCGTCTTCTGGGGTCTCGGCACGGGAGTACTCGTTACCCTGCTTTCGATGGTAGTTGGCCTGGTTGGAGGCTACTTTGGTGGCTGGGTAGACGACGTGCTGACCCTGCTCACGAATGTTTCGCTGGTGCTGCCCGCGCTGCCCCTGGCAATCGTGCTGGCGGCCTACTTTCCACGTGGCCCCCTGACGATCTCGCTGGTCATTGTCTTTACGAACTGGGCGTGGCAGGCGCGTGTGTTGCGCGCGCAAACGCTGTCCACACGCAGCCGCGAATTTGTCACGGCGGCGCGCGCCAGCGGCGAACACACCTGGCGCATTATCTTCTATGAGATTTTTCCCAATGAAATCGGCATCGTCGTGGCAGGCTTTGTAAGCACCACCATCTATGTCGTACTGACATGGGCCGCGCTCGAATTTCTTGGCCTGGGCGATGGAACCATCCCCAGTTGGGGCAGCATCCTGTACTGGGCACAGCAGGCGGGTGCGTTGGGCGGCGGACTCTGGTGGTGGTTCGTCCCTCCCGGCGTGTGCATCGCTCTTCTGGGCGCGGGCCTCTCACTCATTAACTTTGGCATCGACGAAATCGCCGATCCGCGCCTGCGCCAGGATACCAACCCCAAAAAAGTGCGAAAGGCGGCAGCGTAATGGCAATAAATGGAACCTTCCAGAGCAACCACGAAGGTAGCCCCTACAATAGAGCAACAAGTCCTTTACTCGAGGTGAAACATCTCAATGTCGATTACCTGGCCGCCAGTGGCACTGTCCACGCTGTTACCGATGTCAGTTTCTCTTTGCGGCGCGGCGAAATTTTGGGGCTGGCCGGTGAAAGTGGCAGCGGCAAATCAACGCTGGCCTACGCTATCACGCGCCTGTTACGCCCTCCCGCTCTGATTACCGGTGGCGAAATCCGTTATTATCCACGCGAAAAGGGCGAGGCATTGCTATCAGTGGACGCCATCAGCAAGGATGCATCAGGGGCGGATGTGATAACAATGGGTGCGATAGAAGAGGATGCAAACAATCGCCTCCCTGCAGAGATTGATGGGGAGTCGATTAATTTGTTGCGTTTATCACCGGCCAGGTTGCGCAAAATTCGCTGGAACGACCTGGCTATCGTTTTCCAGAGCGCCATGAACGCGCTCAATCCTGTGATGACCATTGGGGCGCAAATTACCGATGTGTTGCGCGCGCACCGGCCCTCCATGGGGCCTGATTCGCGCAAACAACGCGCTATCGAACTGCTGAAGCTGGTCGGCATCGCTCCTGATCGCCTGCGCAGCTATCCGCACGAGTTGAGCGGCGGGATGCGCCAACGCGCCATCATCGCTATTGCGCTGGCCCTTTCGCCCGAAATTCTCATCATGGACGAACCCACCACCGCACTGGATGTCGTGGTGCAGCGCGAAATCCTGACCGAGATCATACGCCTGCGCGAAAAACTGAACTTCGCGGTCATCTTCATCACGCATGACCTTTCGCTACTACTCGAACTGGCCGATAATGTGGCGATTATGTACGCGGGTCGTATCGTCGAGCAGGCATCAACTCGTGACATGTACCTGCATCCCCGTCATCCCTATAGCTACGGCCTGCTCAACTCATTTCCAGCCTTGCGCGGGCCGCTGCGCCGCATGTCTGGTATCCCAGGCTCGCCGCCCGACCTGCGCTCAGTGCCTCCCGGCTGTGCCTTTCATCCGCGCTGCCCCTTTGCCTTTGACGCCTGCCACAAAGTCTTACCAGTCCTCCAATCTGTGCAGGCGGAAGACTCTTCGCAAATGGTGGCCTGCCATTTATACAATCCCGTCTATAGCGTGGAACCTCCCACCGCCTCCGATCTGGCGAAAAAATACGAAGCTCTGGCTGAAGGGAACGCAAAGCGATGAATGATCTCAACCTGGCAATAGAAGATAGCAACGCTGAATATATAACCACGCCCATCCTTGAAGCGTTTCACCTGCGCAAACTCTTCCCTTTGCATTCACTGAATCCGCTGGGGCAAAAATCGGCTGTCCATGCCGTCGAAGACACCTCGATTGCGCTGCGCCCCGGTCGCGCTATGGCGCTGGTGGGCGAAAGCGGCAGCGGTAAAACAACGGTGGCACGTCTGCTGGCCGGTTTATATACCCCAAGCTCCGGCTCCATCCAATTTCGCGGGGAACCTGCCAGATTATCGAATAGTGCGAGCCTGCGCGCCTATCGCCGCCATGTCCAGTTGATCTTGCAGGACCCCTTTTCTTCGCTCAACCCGGTACACGATGTGCGCTATCACCTGGCGCGCCCCCTGCGCATCTATGGTCACGCGCGCAACAAGCGCCAGGAAACAGCACAAATCCTGTCACTGTTGAACCGCGTCAACCTCAGTCCCGCCGAGCAGTTTATCTCGAAATACCCGCATCAACTGAGCGGCGGTCAGCGCCAGCGCGTCTCTATCGCCAGGGCGCTCTCTGTACAGCCCGAAGTGCTGCTGGCCGATGAACCCGTCTCGATGCTCGACGTATCCATTCGCCTGGACATCCTCAACCTGATGCTGCGCCTGAAAGACGAGGAACGTCTGGCCGTACTCTTCATCACGCACGACATCGCTACCTCGCGTTACTTCGCCGAGGACACCCTCGTCATGTACGCCGGCCAGATGGTCGAGGGTGGCCCCAGCGACAAAGTAATCCAGGAGCCAGCGCACCCCTATACGCGCCTGCTCATCTCAGCCGCTCCCGACCCGGCACGCCTCAATCCCGAAAACAATGGCAAAATCGCTGATCTCCCCGCGCGCGGAGAAATACCCAGCCTTATTACTCCACCCACCGGCTGCCGCTTCCACCCGCGCTGCCCGCACGCCATGGAAGTCTGCCGCCAGCGTTTCCCCAAACGCACCGATCTAGGCAACGGTCGCTGGACCAATTGCTTCCTGTATGGCGATGGAGATACATCACCTGAAGCTGAAAAGAAGCCTTATATCGCTCCTCTTCTCTGGCCTGACCAGTAAGTCTACGCTAGAAACTACGAATACCGTTCCCAATGCACAAGCTCAGACAGCGGCTTGCGCGCATCCGCAACTTTAGGACGCGCGCGTCTCGCCTCCTCGTCGGGATAACCAAGCGAAATCACCGTGCGTACCAGCCGGTCCTGCGGAATACCGAGCAGGGCCTTCGCATCCGTCCTACCTCTGCCTTTGAACCAGCCGATGGACGAACCAACGCCATACGCCTCGGCAGCCAGCATAATACGCTCGCCCAAGCGTCCCTCGTCGTAGGTCTCCTGGTCAACCAGGGCTTGATTTCCGGCCATCACCAGCACAATACCCAGCGCCGCGCCCGACAAGTGGTGAGCGTAACCCTCGCACTTCGCCAGAGCCTGCAACGTCGCCCTTTCACGGATCGCCACAAACTCCCAGTGCTGCCGGTTGCTGGCACTGCCCGACCAGCGCGCCACATCGAGAATCGCATCCACAACCTCCTGTGGTATAGCACCCGGTCGAAACTGGCGTATCGCCCGCAAACCACGCAACAGTGCAATAAATTCCTTCGGATTATCAGTGTGTGTCACTTACATGCTCTCTTTTCTAATTTGTCCATTACCTAAAAACTGCTTGAGCGTATTCACCACCAGTTCGTGATCCTCCTGCTGCGGCAGTCCCGAAACCGTAATCGTGCCAACCACACCCACCCCTTTTATGATAAGTGGGAACGCTCCTCCGTGAGCGGCATAGTCGCTTTCCGGCAGCAAATACTTCTCTTCAATCGTCTGACCCGCATTCTTCAAAGAAATGCCCATATAGTACGAGCTATGCCCAAAGCGATTGACCACCCTGTTTTTGCGCTTCACCCATTCGCCGTTGTCGATAGAAGTACCTGCCATCGCAAAGTGAAACAGTTGCTGGCCGCTGCGCGTAACATCTATCGTCACCGCCTTGCCCTTATCCTGCGCCGCCTGCACGAGAGCCATACCAACCGCAAGGGCCGTATCATTACCAAAACTGACGAACTGTATATCCTCCTCTTGCTGCCTCAACTCCTTGAGCAACTCATCATATTCGCCCATATCTAGCTATGCCTCCATTCTTGCCTGAAAGGACTTCTTCTTGAATTGTATCATGCCATCGTTCGACAAAACATCTTAACGTCAGGTATAATCATGCATACGAAGCAAGGGGTTCCTTGATGTGACGAGATATGCAGTCGTCGGGCTGCATATCTCGCCACATGAAAACAGGAGAACAAAGTGAATAGACAAAGCATTCCGCTTTCGCAAAGGCGCGGTGACATCGTTATTATCGCCTTTTTCCTCATCAACGTCCTGTTTATCACCTACACCGTCGATCTCGAACAGATTGTCATTCCCAATGTCGCCCATTTCACTTATCCTATCTGGCCCCCACATGCACTCGTCGATCTCTTTCACTGGTATGGGCGCACGTTCGACCCGCTCATCGTCGCTCGCCCCGTGTGGTGGAGAGCCACCATCTGGATCGACGTTCTCTTCTTCGGGCCGTTTTATGTCTTCGCCATCTATGCGTATATCAGGGGCAAAGAGTGGATTCGCATCCCCAGCATCATCTATAGCTCCGTGATGATGACCAACGTCATCATCATCCTCAGCGAAGAGTTCGCCGGCCCCAACGCCACGCCGCACCCACAAATCGTACTGCTGGAAAACCTGCCCTGGCTGCTCTTTCCCATCTACATCATTTACCGTATGTGGCGCAGCCCGGCCCCATTCACGCGCCCGGCGCAGGCGATAACGGCACCATCTCATATGGAACAGGACAACATGGAAAGTGGTCTGGAGAAAGCATGACAAAGCATATGACAAACGCCGATTTCCGCGCCCGTTACGGAACGTGGGCGCTGGTCGCTGGCGCATCAGAAGGGCTGGGGGCTGAGTTTGCCACACAACTCGCCGCCAGAGGACTTAACCTTGTCTTGATAGCGCGGCGCGCGGAACTGCTTGAGCAACTGGGAGCGCAACTCATACAAGGTCATGGCATCGAAGTACGCTCACTGCCGCTTGACCTGGCGCGCGAGGATATTGGCGAGGTTGTTGCAGAGGCTACCGGCGATAAAGAGATTGGCCTGCTCATATACAACGCCGCCCTTTCCATGATTGGCCCCTATTTTGAGGTCGCGCTTGAAGATCACCTGAAGGAAATCGCCATCAATTGCCGCGCGCCACTCACCCTGTCCTACCTGCTTGGTCAGGCCATGCTCAAACGGCGGCGCGGCGGCATCATCTTGATGTCTTCGCTGAGCAGTTCGCAAGGCTCGCCACTCATCACCAACTACTCCGCCACCAAAGCCTATAACCGCCTGCTCGCCGAAGGACTATGGGAGGAGCTACGCGCCCAGGGCATCGACGTATTGACATGCAGCGCCAGCGCCGTCAGCACGCCCGGCTATCAAAGCAGCGCGCCACGTCGCGCGGGTCGCCTGTCCGTCTCCGCCATGACGCCACGTGCCGTCGTCAACGAAACGTTCGCCGCGCTCGGCAAACAGCCCGTTGTCATTCCCGGCTGGACGAACCGCGTCGCCAACGTTGTAATGCAACGATTGATGCCCCACAAGACGGCTATCAAATTAATGGGCAACGTAATGCGCGGCATGTACCAACGGTGATAGACCTCACATCCACTCTCGATCCAACCGTACTTTTTCAGCGCTGGCGCGCGAGAAAAAGGTAAAGGTGCCAACACCGATAAGAATCACGCCCAGACCGAGAAGACCCATTCCCGATTTATCGTGACCGTTTAACCAGACAATACCACCGACTACTAAAACGAGAACTGCTCCAACCAGCAATGCGATCCCTGTTATCCTTTTTTTGCTCATGTGCTTCTCCTCCAGCTATACCAGAGAAAGGCACAGCCCACCCCATAGCCGGGCCTTCACAGGTGATCTAGCCTCCAATCTATCGGAAGACATTCTTCAAATCACCATTACAATTTAACTCTGATCAAGTAGATACGAAGTAACGAATTTGATCGAGAATCGGTAGAAATCATTCAGAAAATAGCTTTTCGGTTAAGAAATCTCAACCACTTAAAAATCAGCATGAAGAAACGAAGCTGTCTTTAGCTTATTGACAAACAACGTTGCATATCCTACAATAAAATTACCGCAGTATATCTCCTCCAACCAGGATAGTATGTAAGGGGTGATGGCACAATGAAAATACGCGATTGGATGTTATTCCACTCCTCCCAGCCCTTTTTTTGCTCTTCCACCCACGCTCCCGGCCTTATTCTGTACTAACCCGCCGCGAGAGCATCCATAAGAGATCTCTTGCCATGTCCTCTTAGTCTCAGAAATACTGGCATTCCCATAGTCAACGGTGAAATCTTACTCATATGCATGAGTCATGTGGTTTGATTTGATTCTCTTTATCATTCATGTGGGATGCTCTTCTGATTGACATTACGTTTTCCTATTCCATCAAGGACAGGGTCTATGCAGAAGAATAATGAAAGCAGCCAGCTACAAACGCTGGAAAGTTCCTCATTACAGGCCAGTTGGCAGGTCAAGTCAGATTTGCAGGTCCTGCGTTATATGGCTCACAGGATTCGCTCCCGTTTACTGAACGCAGCAGTTACTACTACGCTCCCCTCGCTGGAGTATATCGAGGAGCGACGCAAACGCACACACCGTATAGTCATCTACCAGCAACAGGAGTATCTACTGCAAGCCAGCCTCTTATTCGTGGGCTTCGTCAGCGGCGTTCAACCGCACGTTAGCCCCGCCATCGTACAGGAGATTCATCGTGTAGATAAGCTCTTCATGACCGAGTTAGTCCACAACGCCGGGCTGCTCAGCTATTCCTCACTGGAACTGAACGCGGGACACTGGTACAACCTCGTCCTGCTCAGCGATGCGGCGGCGAAAACGTACTTCAAGGAAAGCAGCACCCATCGCTATGCCGCTTACGACCTGGCGATGCACTACTACGCCTGGATACGCCTGCACAACGGCGTCATGCCCGGTGGCCTGGACGCTAATTACATGCTGTTGCAAAGCACAAAATGCTACACGTTTCCGGTCATCGGGCAAAAACCTGTCATGCAAGAACTGCGTTACCCGGTGGAGGAGGCACC
The DNA here is from genome assembly GCA_035716135.1 of Ktedonobacteraceae bacterium. Lineage (GTDB taxonomy): Bacteria > Chloroflexota > Ktedonobacteria > Ktedonobacterales > Ktedonobacteraceae > CF-113. The sequence continues at coordinate 1,361 of DASTKD010000310.1, read as the reverse complement.
ATAAATGAACGAGCAAATTCAAGACCTGGTGATGATCGGCGGCGGCATCATGGGACTCATGACCGCCTGTGCCGCCGCGCCCCTGAGCGACAAAATCACCATTATTGAGAAGTCGCGTATCGGCGATAAAAAGACCGCCTCGTTTGGTTATACGCGCTCCATCAGGAACGATTATCTCGACCCGTTTTACGCCAGGCTGGCTTATGAAGCGCGCCGGCTCTGGCTGGATGTGGAGCGCAAAGCGCCGGAACCGTTCATTATAAACTGTGGCTGCTTAAACATCGCCAAACGAAGCGTCACGCCCAACTTTAACGAGACCTACGCCGAGCAAAGCTACCGCGTACTTGTTGACCTCCATTTGCCAACCGATGCCTTCACACGCGAGACGCTTGGACAGCGTTTCCCACAGTTCGATGTTGATATGGCGCGACTGGATGTGGAGGCCGGCTTCATCTATGTGCCACACGTCACACGCACGTTGCAAGAAGCATTGCAGGCGCGCCATGTAAACATCATGGAAGAAGTCGAAATCAGCGCCATCGAACAACAACATGATGCTATACGTGTGACCACCAGCGCCGGGCAGGTTCTGGCGCGCAAGCTGGTCATTACAGCCGGATTAGGCACCAACGACGTGCTTGCGCGTATCGCTGGCTGCCGGGCGCGCTACCCGCTCCAACCGGACCGTCCCAGCCAGTGTAAGTATTACATGCCCGCGCCAGAAAAGCTGTCCCTGTTCACGTCGGACGCGCTACCCGTCTTTGCCTATCTTGATGTAGGCATCTACGGCCACCCCATCCTCGACGGCAGGACGCCCGGCGTGAAAATCGGCTTTTACAATCCGCCCGACGCCACGCTTGCGCAAAGCCACATCCACAACATCGCCGCCTTTGTGGAGGAGTGTATGCCCTCCCTGCAAGATGCCGCCACCGTCGATGTAACCGATGTCGATCAATGTTTCTATGATCTCGTGGCCGATGACAACTTCATCATTGGCCCCCTGCCAGACTTTCCAAACATCAGCATCGGCGTCGGCTGGCGCGGCACCGGCTACAAATACGCCCCCTGGGTAGGCCAGACCCTCATGCAACTGGCCCTGTGGGAAGGCACCGTCTATAATATCGACCGCTTCTCCCCCGACAGATTTATAAAATAAAAGGAGCAGACACACAATGAGAACTACCAGCAATAGAGGCATACTGGAACGGCTGCAACAGGGCGTCGTGCAGGGAGCCGAGGGATATGTATTTGAGCTTGAGCGGCGCGGTTATATCAAGGCCGGGCCATACGTCCCTGAAGTCGTGCTTGACTTCCCGGAGGCGGTCAAAGAGTTGCACCGCGAGTTCCTGCGCGCGGGCAGC
>DASTKD010000309.1:0-8812 GCA_035716135.1 Ktedonobacteraceae bacterium | reverse complement strand
ACCTTCACCGCAGTAGTGAAGTAGCCACCCGCTTCATTAACAATCGAAATGTTGATGGTTTCTGGCGTGGCGGTTGGGTTCTGGATGGTCAACCACTCGTCATAGCCAACATTAACGTACCCTTCGGCAAAACCGTAGTTGTTGAGGGCGGTTGGCCCAGGCTGGCCCAGCACATCGCTGCCGCCAACACTTGTCAGGCTACGTCCGTTGGCATTGTGGAGGTACTTGAAGTACATCTCGCGCTCAACCAGGATGTTCGCGCCGGTTGATGTAACCTCGGCAGAGAGCGACTGGTTCTTCTGGAAACTGTTCACGTTCCAGACCACCTGGCTATTGGGGTTGACCGTGACAGTGTAAGTGGCAGGTGTGCCACCGTTAGAAGATTCCAGAGCGATAGTGACGGTGGCCGGCTTATTAACAGGGTCAACGTTCGCAATTACCAGGTTCTCCTGGAACTGCTGGGCGGTGTAGCCCTCGGCGAACAGCCAGTCGTTAGACAGGGTCTGCACACCTACTACATCGGCCCCGCCGGAGACGATACCTGCCTGACCGCCGTTAATGCCGCCAAAGTACGTAGGCCGTTCAACAGCCACAGGAGCCGTCGAAGTCACTACCACTACTGAACGGGCTGGCACGTTGGTAGGGGTAATGGTGCCGCGCGAGCCACCAGCAACATTGACATTCTGAGTGGCGACCAGGTTGCCACCGGAATAGTATTTCGCGGTCACGGTTGCCGGCCCACCGCCGACCGGATTGAGGATCGTGATATACGACGAGTAGCTGCCGCCGCCGGGTTGATTGCCCTCGAGCAGGTCGCCGAAGTAGAAGGTGGTAGCCAGCTTGGTCATACCGATTACATCGCTGCCACTATTGGTGTAAGGATGGGTGAAATTGAAGTACAGGGGGCGTTCCGCCACAATGCCTGTGCAACCGGGCGTGGCTCCCGTGTTGACGTTGATCTGCGCGGCATCGGAGATACCCGGCCCGTTGGGTGAAGTACCCAGGTCGCCATCGACCCATTCCGTCATACGCGAGGTAGCAGGCACGTTGACCGATCTGGTAACGGTGTAGGTTGGCTTGCCGTCTGGTTGAGCCAGGTAGGCAATGGTGACGGTGCAAAGCGTACTGTTGGGATTTTCAAGCGTCAGCCATTCTTTGAAGCCATTGCCCGCACGTCCCTCCGGGAAGTACCAGATCTTACTGACCGGGCCACCCAGGCTGGGAATAGGGGTCGAGGTCGGGCTTGGAGTGGGAGGAGGAGGAATAGGCTGGCCTGCATAGGTCAACAGTTGATCTAATTCCTGTACTCCCATAAGCGAGGAGGGAGTGCCTTGCCAGTCGGTAACTATCTGCGGATAGCCACAGACAGACCCCGATGAAAACCAGGCCCAGCCTGTCCAGCTCATCTGGTGCGCATCCAGGTAGTTGAGCAGCAGACCCATATATTGACTGCCGCAGTCATATTCACCGCTCTCGAGCGACATGACAGGTTTTGTCTTTGTCAGGAAGCCGAAAGAACCATCCCAATCGGCGGGCGTTTTACCAGCGTAGGGACTATATGGATGAGTATCATAGGCAAGATTATTTCCACTATCGGTAATGGGATTGGCAGGCACCTGGCTCAAATCGTAGCCCCAGTTCATACCCGCAACGATAGCCACGTTGGTTGCTCCGGCCTTGCGCACGGTATTGACAAGGGCTTGCAAACCGACACCTGTATAGGTGTAAGGAGCGCCCTTGAGAGTATCAGTATCGGTGATTGGACATGCTGTTGCCCAGCAAGCCCAGGTGGTGGGATGCGGCTCGTTGTAGAGTTCGAACAGCACGTTGGGATTACTCTTATAGATGCCTGCAACCTGCGTCCAGAATGTCACGCTGTCTGCATCGGCCATATCAAAGCCAGCGCCGGCTCCAGTGGCTGTTCCGCCAGCGTCGGTCCACATCAAAGCGATTACCACGTTCAAATGCAAAGTGTTCGTTATGGTATTTACAACTGTCGAGATAAGATTCTGGTACTGCGCGGCAGTACATTGAGCCTTAGCGTCCCCGTTAAGCCAGATACTTTCAGACAACGGTAGGCGCACTGTATTGCCCCACCAGTATGTCGCACCGGGGCCGCTGGTTCCCGGACCCATAAAGGCCAGGTGTGCGCTATCGAGGAATGGATCGCCGGTACACTCAAACTCTAACCCATCACGCCCCACACCATGAAAAATGTACGGTGTGTTGTCCGCGCCAATAATCTGGTTCCCGCTCACATGATACGGCCCATCCGCGAATTTATGATAGGGCAGGGAACTGGATGCAGCGTGCGCGGAATGTCCCACATGCGTGATGAAGGTAGCGAGTGGAACACCGGCGCAGAGGACAAGAAATAGTAGCACCGCAGTCAATTTTTTAGCACTAAGCGAACGCGACATAGCAATTTCCTTTACAACAAAAGACAATCATAGCCTGCTTGACAAAACTTGCATGTATTGTAGCAGTGTGCGCACATTCGTCAATATTTCAGAATGTGTCAAATTATTCCATCGGCAAATTTTGCAGCATCTATATATATAACTGACTGCCTGATGGCTAGTAAGCATCGGGTACTTTTATGCTATTTTAATCTTGTGCGCGTATGGTTCCTTATGCATATGAAGAGGTAAACCACTTGAACATCACTGCTGCGGCGGGTTTGAAGTTTGGGTCAAAAGGGGGCAGCGACCAGCCCCAGAAGAAGATGCCGGAAATATGAGGATCGACCAGCACACTGGAGAGCGCGGCGTTATAGGCGGCTGCCTGCTCCACTGGATCGGGCGGTTCCGCCATCGCGCGCGCGTCTCGCTCCCACGGGCGATAGAGCGCGTAGGCGCTATTACGGTAGCCGATCTCCGATATAATCAGAGGTTTGGCAAGTTGCGTCGCAATATCGTCTAACTGTTTGCGAATAGTTTGTTGCCAGAGCGCTGGAATTTGTGCAGGATCAAGCCTTTGCGGGGTATCGGTCAGCGGGTTATAGACCGAGACGCCAATGGCGCTTAAATCTGGATTGCGCAACCAGGGAGGCAGCGGATAATAGAGTGATGACCAGTTAATATCGTAGGTCAGTTTTCCGGCGAAGATGGCGTGTATTTGTCCGATCAGCGTATCCCAGAGGGAGGGCGGCGCTTCCTGTAGTAACTCGTCTTCGGTGCCAATCGCCAGTTGGTCCGCCTGAGCCTGATTTGCCGCCACAATATAGGGTTCGTAGGCTTGAAAGTAACTGGTGAACCATGCCTGGGTCTGTGCAACGGTATTATATTTGATCGAACCCGACCAGGTTAGCGGTCCCTCAACCGTCAACAGGGGAACGACAAATACATGATAGCCCATGGCGTGCGCGGCGCGGATGCCGGCTGCTACCGCGTCTGGCGTTGGCGTCATCGCCGATGTCATAACTTGAGTGGTAGCCATCGATGCCTGGTAGAAGTTCACTGGTAGCTCTATCCACTGCGCTGCCGTTTGATCCTGTATCTCTTTGAGGCCGGTATGCCAGTTCGCATCGCTGGAGCTATAGGCTGTCCCTCCCCACTGTGGAAAGATCATACCGGTCTGGAAATCGGGCCTGCGCATACGAACATCCGGGATGCCGTCCGCATTATGTATGGCAGTATGATTGCCATTGGTGGCAGGCGAAGACCCAGGGCCGCGCGATGAGAGAAAAGACTCTGATCGTCCGATTGATAACCACTGAAAACTGGCGCTGCAAGTCAGGAGCAAGACAAAGCAAGCAACACCCAGCCGCCAGGCGATTTTATGGTTTACGACGCGGCGCTTGACATACATATTGTTATCGGCCTGTTTTGTCTTAGGGGTAGGTTGCCAGTTGACTTTACGGTTATGCAATGTCCATTGTATGACCGCCCAGGAACCTGCTGTACTCTCCAGAATACCCGCGATAGGGGCCAGCGTTAGCACTCTGCCCAGTTCGGTCAGACGCCGCGTTCTGGATAACTGGTGCGCATTCGATATGTTGTACCACGAACCAATGAAGATCGAATTGAGCCAGAGGAAGCCGATAATCAGCATCCATGCCATGACCGGTAAGGGTAGTGGGAGAAACAGCCTGCCATTCACTAACAGAAAGGTCTGAAGGAGGACGTACAGGAAAGAAAAAACACCGGCAGGCAAACCAAAGGCAAACGTCAAAACGCGATAGCGCGTTCCCCAGATCAGGTGAAAGCGCATTTTGCGGGAGAGCGTGCGAAATTCTGGCATCCTTCCCATCATCGTCATCCCCTGCAACACTCCGATAATCCAGCGATAACGCTGCTTGAAGGCGCTCTTAAAAGAAAAAGGCGGTTGCTCCAGCATGACGCAACCATGCCAGCCGAAAATTTGTGGCCCCTGTTTCAAATAAGCCAGCACACCGAACACATAATCTTCAGCAATGAATGGCTGGCCGTCCAGATTGCCAATATCCCAGCCGAGGTCGTTCTCTAACGCTTCATCGATCACCAGGTTTGAGCCATGTAGATGCAGCGGTGTGCCGCTCTCCATAACCTCGCGGCACTCAAAACAGCCGATGGGGCGATTGGCCTCCATCGCGCGACAAAAAACGCTGGCATCCCCGTATTCGAGAGGATAGTAGATTGGCCCCTCGGTTAGCAGTTTATCAGTGGTGGCGAGATAGCGAATGAGCTTTCTCAATTCGCCCGGCTCCATGACACTTTCTTCGTCATAATGCACGATGAAGGTCTTGCCCGGCCTGCGGTTCAATCCTCTGCGCCGCAATTCCACCATATAATGCAGCGCCCTGGCTTTAAGCTTTGTGTCGTTCGGCGTCTGGTATTGCTCAGGTGGCGGAAGCACAAACACCTGCACCGCAATAGGTGCCTGGCTGAAATCGTGTTCCAGGATAAGTTTTTGTTCGTGCGATTCGGTAATAACCTCTATGATTAGCCTCTGTCCGTACATATCCGGCGCTTCTCTGACCAGCGCAAGCACATTCTCAACACCGCGCCGGATAACTTCTGTGCTGCCAGGAGACCCGCGCGTCGTGATTTGTATCTTGATGAAAGGGAAAGATGGCAATGCCCGTATATCGTCATTCGTCACGATTTTTACATGACGATAGCGCGACCAGTGCAAGAAAAAGCTTTGGAAGTAGAAAAGAAAACGGATACCAATCAAGCTGATTAACACAACGAGCGGGTATCCTATGTATTTTCCCCATTGAAGGACAATGTTAAGGATGTGCAATGGCCCTCCCCTTTTTCACCTTCCTGCTGGGAATAGTTCTCGCCAGGATAAAGCATACCAGCAGTTCACCGAATGCTATAATACCAAGCGCTATGAACACTGTATTCAAGCTGCCAGGGATGGTCGCATTTAACAGGTTTAACAGTGGAATTATCAGGTACAGGCCAGCTATCGCTAAAGCTCCGAGCATATAGACCAGCAGGTGCGGTAACTCAAGAAAAAAAGCCCACTTTGAAGTTGCGTTGCTCTTCGATTGTGTATCTAAGACGACCGCTGATTCCCAGGCCGCGCGGCTCGTCTCTTTTTCTATGACTGCATTAATGATGGCATCAATTTGAGGGTCCGGTACGAAAGGCGTGGTGACAGGTTGAAATGCGGCGACGTTGCCCCCGTTGTACATGGCTCCATTTTGCCGGGTTAGTTGGGGCGTAGAAGGAACAGTTGGAAACGCAACTATCTGGTTGCTACTGGCATATCCATTATGCCCATTATGCCCGTTGTGTCCATTAGACTGAATTGGGCGCGGAGTGAAAGGGATAGTGAGAAACGCGCCTATTTGATTACTATTGATATGTCCATTGTGACCATTATGCCCGTTGTGTCCATTGGACTGAGTTGGGCGCGGAGTAAAAGGGATAGTGCCGGGTAGAAATGCATTCAAATCGTCACTCTGCTGCTCCCGATAGACCCATGGGTTCTCATACGGCATAAGCGACGGGTCAAGCGTTATTTGATTCTCTATACACTCCCGCGAAGTATTCTGATGTGTCCATGTATTCTCACATGGTATAGCTGGCAGATCAAGCGTTATTTGATCCTCTACAACCTCTTGCGAAGAAGAGTAAGCTTTTGAAAAAAGCCCGTCTCTGGCTAGCGTGGTCTCCTTCACAAGTGAGGGCATCGTCAAACGTTTATATTGTTTCATGGAAACTTTTCTATCTTACTGGCGTGAAATAGATGTTATACGGTTGTTTGGAACACTTGCCCCTGCACAAGAGTCCTGTATAACTTCCCATACCCTATAACGCGATTCGGCAGCTTGAGTCACAATTAGACTGTCTGGTACTCTGTTCACGGTACCAAAGTCCTGATGAAGACGACATAACGCTAATGCGCCTAAATGCCGCTTATGACACAGATTGATGCTCACTGAAATGTTGAAGAATCCGTGTAAAGACTCGTCATCCTTGATGAATATTGCCAACCAAAGCCAGGAATGTCATTCCTTGCAGGCGACCGCCTGGGGAGGTCTTGAAGAATCTCCCTCGCCACACAGAGATTCTTCGCTGCGCTCAGAATGACAGATCAATACCAATCCTGGCCGGTAATATGCATCAGGTAAAATGTCAAACTGGCGCGATTGGTGTCGCATTAAGTCCCGCGAAATTATTTGAGGCATAGTATCCCGATGAGATGGCTGAAGCAAAAGCGGCCTGAGCGCTGCTCGAAGATTCGATTTGCCAGTCTGTCTCTTTCGACTCATTGAACCAGACGAATGCCCGGATGCGCGGGAAATTCTGTGGCATCTGTGTGGCGAAAGCATCGCTGATCCAACTGGCCTTGTTGCCAGCCTGTTCGGTCGAGGCGGTTTCAGTGATCATCAAAGGCCGCGATGTGATGCTGAGGATGTCGTTATAGGTTTGTGAAAAGACCGAACTGAATGACTGCCAGACATGGCCGCCAACAGTTCCCCAGTTGTAGCCGGACATGCCTGCCCAGTCCACATACGCATCGCCCGGATAGAGTTCGCGCAGCGGCGTGCTGGTAGAATAGTCGATATTGGGAGACCAGACCCAGGTGACATTAGTAACACCCTGACTGGTAAAAATATCATGCACATGTCGCCAGGCGAGTACAAATTGCCCCGGTTTATTGCCATTGACCTGCTCTGACCAGGGATTCCAGTACCCGTTCATTTCATGAGCGAAGCGCAAGAAATAAGGATGCCCCCAGGCTTTCGATTCCTGCGCCCACTGCGTGATATACGCATCAAAATTGCCATTGATGATATTCTGCAACATGTAAGCAGGTTGATTTGCACTCGCGTTAGAAGGGTCTTCCGGGTCCCATGTTATAAGGGGAATAGAGCCGTGCGAGCGTACAGCGTTCATCCAGGATGGCTGCAAGTACTGCCATCCATCCGTTAGCCCCCATTGCTGGTACCACATGACGATGGAGACAGCTTTATGCGCGTCACCCTCAAAAGCGGTAACATCGGAGAGCGAATCTAGCGGGACATGTACTCCAAAATAGACACCCGTAGATTGCGAGGGAGACGAAGGATATGAAGTGGGCGTGGACGTGTTCGCCGAAGTGGTTGGTGTACTGCCCTTTGGCTTCACGGTAGCCGTAGGAGTGATTGATTGAGATGACACTACCAGGTCCGACGGATTCGCGGTCGCGCTCCCGGACGGATTCGCGGTGGTCAACGTAGTGGGCGCGTTATGTATTCCCGGCGGGACGCGATTCATGTCCTTGCCTGAGACGGATTTAATTACGACACCAAACACGACAAATATAAGCATGACGCCGCATACAAGCGCCACCACGATATTGCGTTTACTGGCCCCAGAAAGCAGATGTTTGTTCATACTATACGTTACTCATCCGAAAATTTTCATGACTTCCCTGTCTTATGAACGCCAGTAAAGCTTTACAGTAACTGTATCAGTACCAGGCGGTCGCTCAAGTTCCAAAGGCGTAAAGAATTCCGTCACCGTTGCCTGTATATAATACTCCATTTGAGATGGACGCCGCACCGTAGAAGTGAGAATTGCTGTTCGTATCTGCATAGGTAAAGAGCGTATGCCCATCGGATGTCGCCATAACGACGAGAGTGGTACCCTCTCCAACCACAACTACTCCCGGTACTCCAGAGACGGCATCCAAGACTGGCCCATCGTTCAAACAATGCTCCCACAGAAATTTTCCGGTGTCCGGTGCGAGCGCGCGCAGGCTCCCTTTACAGCTCGCGCCGGCGATGGTTGTTTGCCCGCCTGCCACATAAAGTACGGAACCATCCCAGGCACTCGGCGAAATACTGCCATCTCCGCAGTCGGGACCGCACCCTCCGCCGATGGTAGCGATGTTTGCTTGCCACACCGGACCTGTATTGATGGAGGAGCGATCAAAGGTATAGTATATGCCGTTTTTATTGGCGACGCCCACCAGAAGATGCTGCACACCTCCGATGGTGGCGTTGAAAAGTGTCGGTGTTGATCCAAAATCGCTATCGTTGATTTGCTCGGACAGGGGAACCTGCCAGGAACTGATGTAGGCCAGGTTCGAGGCTTTGACTTTGACAAGCGCGGGTGTATATGGCTCTCCGGTTGAACACGAGCCGCCGTTTCCTGTGGCGAAGTAGACGCTATTATCAGTGGGGTCAACCGTAGGCGAACCCCAGATGCCACCGCCCAGACAACCGGCAGGCACTACAGAAAAAGTATGCTGGATGGCTCCAGTCGTAGCGTTCAGCTTGATAAGCTGGCCCTGTACTAAGGGACAATCTCCAAAAGAAGAGAGACCTATGAAAATGCTGCCCCTGTAAAAAACCGGCGAACTATAAATAAAGTGATCTGGCGAAGAT
>DASTKD010000308.1:0-5169 GCA_035716135.1 Ktedonobacteraceae bacterium | reverse complement strand
CGCGAGCAGCGGATGCGCCTCTTCGCCGATGGCCTGGCAGCACTGTGTATTCGCACACAGCAAAGCGATGGCACTCCGCTGGATAAGTGGTATGGCCTGTTCCTCCTCTTCACGGAGTTGGACGACGAGCGGCTGATGCACCTGCGCCTGGAACGCCTGCTGTGCTGGCGCGAGTCCCCCGAACGCTGGCCGGTCTACCAGCACATGCTGCCCGTACTGATCCTGGCCAGATCAATCAGACAGCGCGACCACTGGCAGCACGCGGGCGAGACCTCGGCTCTGAAACTGCGCCTCGATCCCCTGCAAGGTGCAATCGCCTGCCTTCCCGCAGGGGAAAATGCGCACACAAATCCCTGGCGGCTCTCCTGGCGCACGCCCTCGACGAACCATCCCTGTCACCTGCATGATCTGCTGAACCCGGTGCCACCCGCGACGTTCCTCTCTGCGCTGAGTAGAGAGGCAATCGAGGAAGAACGCGGGAAGCGATCACCATTGAACCTTTCAACTACCCTGGGACCGGCCAGGAGAATCCCTCGCCTCGTGGTAGGGAATCTGGCGAATCGTGTCAGGAGCCTGACGCAGGATGATCTGGCGGATCGAGAAGCCATCGCTCTACTGGGGCTGCACCTGACCTCGTGCCACTGGCGCGTGCTGCGCCTATTGCTAGCGCACCCGCTGCTCTCTGATACAGAACTGGCAGGTCTGCTGGGTCTACAGCGGAGATCGGTACGCTCTTCCCTCTCCACATTGCACAGCCTGGGATGTCTGAAACCACTGGTGACTGAAGCCGGGAGGCGCTGGCATCTTAGTGAGCGTGGGTTACGCCTGATGGCGGCTGCAAGCCACCTACATCCCCGCACTTTTATGGTGGAGTCCGGCGATGAAGCGGAGAGCGCAACGGCACACCTGGCACAGCGCGGAGAAAGCTGGTTGGTGCAGCACATCCAGCACACCGCCGGGGTCTACAGCTTCTTTGCGATGTTGGCCCAGGCGGCCAGGCAGCAACCGGTGCAGGCGCTTAGCTGGTGGGAGACGGGATCTGCGTGTGAACGACGCTACCGGGTTGGTGAGCAGTGGCACAATTTGAGACCGGATGCCCTGGCAGACTATCGGGTTGGTCGGAAGCAGGTGTGCTTCTGGCTGGAGTGGGATCGTGGCACCATGAATGCACGCGACCTGGCAATCAAGTTTGCCTCCTACGCGCACTACCATGACTCGCGCGAGTGGGCCAGAGAGTGGTCGTGGCTGCCCTGGCTCGTCTGCGTTGCGCCGGATATTGCCCAGGAAAGACGGATGCAAAGGGTCGCTCAAGTGCAACTGGCCCGTTTTCCCGGGTTGGTGATGTGGACATCCACCGAGGGATTGCTCATCGGGTATGGACCTCTGGCACCCATCTGGTTACAGAGTCTACCATCGCGTGGTCAAGTGGCACAGCCGAGCGGCTCGCTCAGGCAGCGCCTGTTTGCTCCGGTTGTCAGAAAGAATGCTATATGAGGCGTTGTTGTCAATGTGGCAGAGAAAGAAGTCAAGTACGTCATGTAAGCGTGATGATAGAGAAGGCTGCCTTCACCTTTTTGGTGAGGCCCATTGCATAAGGCAGCCAATATGGAGCCGGACAGGCACATCGTGCCTGTCCTTTAGAATTCTAAGTCACCGGTCAACTGCTCGATCAGTTGCCGGGTGATGTTGCGCTGGTTGATGATGCCGTACCAGCGTTCATCGGCCAGTGTGCGCTCACGCAGGGTTTGCAAGGCTTGAACGATATCTGTAGGCGAAAGATGGTTGGCGCGGGGGCTATGTGGCAGGTCCAGCCGATCCATGAGGGAGACGATTTCGCCGGTGTTGTTCTCTTGCAAACGACTCATCAACTGGATGCCCAGGCCCACAAGCCAGCCATGCACGAAGGTGCGGTGCGTCAGGTATTCGACGTTATAGGCAAAGAAGTGTTCCGGTCCCTCTTCGGCGCGATAGTGACCCAGGGGAATGCAGATATCGTTGATCTCCAGGTAGCATTCGACAATAGCACGGATGCCATCGTCGGTCAGGGCGCGAATATCGCTGGCTGATTCGGCGAGGCGCTGCACTAAGGCGCGCGCGCGTTCTACGGAAGTGGGAACGTACCCGCGCGGTTCCTGGCCTGCCGCATGGGCAAGCTTCCAGTCAAACGAGGCGGTGTGGATGGAGAGGATGTCGCCGCAACCGGCGATATTTAATGCTGGTGGGGCGGTGCGGATCAAGTCGTAATCGATTAATACCAGTTCTGGCGTCACATCACCGATATATTCGACTTTGCCCTGGTTGCGCACCCCTACGGCCTGCGTGACATAGGCGTTGGTCGAGACGATGGTGGGGATATTGACGAGAGGAATGCCACGCTTCCAGGCAATATACTTGCCCATATCCATCGCTTGCCCGCCGCCTACGGCTACGACGGTATCACACGCGGGCGTGTTCGTTTCCAGAGCGAGGGCATTTTCAAGATTCATATCCGGTACATCAATAACATGTATGGGTGGCCTGCCGATGCGCGCGCTAACCACGTTCCAGGGGATGGGCATAGTGGCGACGACGTAGCGACCGAATTGCGCACCCACGTCGTGAGCGATGCCGCGCCCAAATTCCAGGCGTTTGACGTTCGCAAAAGGCAGGCGTTCGAGGATGGACATAGATGTAATCTCCTTCTTTACGAAACGATAGTAAGCGCGTCGATCATGGTTTGGCAGAGTTGCTCGCCGGCTTCGGGAGCGACTTGCGTGGCTTCGCATTCGTAGCCGCCTTCGCTGTAGACATCGGGCGTGGGTACGTAGCCGATAAAGCCATTTGCCAGACCAAGTATCAGTGTCGTGGCAAACGGTGAGTGTTGGCGCGCTTTGATGCCGTATTCGCAAAACAACTCCGCCGGTTCCGAGACGAGACCGATGCTGACATGATCGCCCCGAATGCCAAAGGCAGTGATTTCGGCTGGCATAAAGGATTGCTGCGTGCGTTCGCGGGCGTAGAGACGATAATGGGCCACGTTGAGGCGCATTTCAATGTCCCATAGACGCCGGGCATCGCCTTCACGGGTGAAGCGGGCTTGTTCCTGCTGCAAAAAGTCGATGTAAGCGCGTTGCCGGTCGAGCGCGGCAGCAGGGTTGAGTGGCAATTCGACGCGGCGCGCGCCTGTCGTGATGCGAGCGTCGCTGTATGTCTGCGTATTCAGCGCGACTTTTAAGGCTTCTGCGCCCAGTATGATACCCAGGCGTTGCGCATCTTCATGGGTGCCTGGATGGACGACGGCATTCATATTGCCCTGCGCCCCGTTAGCAAAAAGCGCGACGGTGCCGGGACCGAGGTTCTCTTCCAGAAAATTGACGGTATTGCCAACATAATCAGCGGAGATTTCCAGGTTGGGGCCAAGCACGACGGGGTGGCAGGCATAACTGAGCAGCACAGCCAGGGGGTTGCCGCTTTGCGCGTCATCTACACGCAGCACACCCACCTGGCGGTCGTGGATGCCACCGGGATTGCGGCCCAGAAAAGGGAGGCCGCGCAGTGTACCATCGGGCAATTTTTCGCGGCGATTGATGTTGATGGAGCTCTCGCCCCTGCCTGCTCCGATACGAGCCGGGCGCATACGCCGCACGGCCATCGCTACCGCGCTACCGATCAGACGGGGCAGCAGGCGAAAGTAGTCTTCATCGGCCTGGCCCGGCACAATTTCGACGGGTGGGAACGGATGGACAACGGGGCCAGAATGGGTATGCGTGCAGGCCAGGATGAGCTGTTCGGGGGCGATACCTGCCTTTTGCTGCACTTCGTTGCGTACCATTGATAGCTCTTCGTCACCCAGCGCGATCAGGTCGGTGGTCACGATGGCGACAGTTGTATCGCCATCGCTCAACGCCAGGGCGCGTGCGTAAAGATCATCATGCACGTCGCGCGCCGTTTCTCTGCGTCCCTCTGCCACGAAATAGCCAGATAATGGCACCCCGATAGGCGGTGTAATCACGACACGCGCCGCACCTGCCTGTAATATTGCCATAGTAATGCTCCTCTAACCGGATGTTAAAAGAAAGTCTTCAACACCCCTTTTGCCAATTTCTAGCAGCACGCCGCGCAATACACCCTCGCCATACTCGCTGCCAGGGTTGATGCACAGCGTGCGTCCGAGTCTTACATTGCCCTTTGATTCATGCACATGGCCGTGCAGGGCCAGCATGGGCTGGTAGCGTTTAATGATGTTTGATGTGGCTGTGCTGCCAACGGGTATTTGCTGCACACCGCCGGGAATGACGATGGGCTTGAGGTTGCCGTCGAGTTTGGGAGCGCGGTCGATGCTGGTATTGTAGGGCGGCACATGGATATTATAGATGGCTCTGGCCGAATTTTTGACCTGGCGCGCCAGTTTGTCGAGCCGGGCCTCCAGTTGCTCCTCGGACTCTTCGCGCGGGCTGTGCCAGGGCGTGATATTAGTGGTTCCACAGGAAATCATTTCCCATTCGCCGCGCAGCAAAGCTACCCGTTCTTCGGGATTGACGACCAGGCCACCACCATTCAGAATGGCATCGATTGCTAGAGGGTCATCGTTGCCGGGGGAAATGTAGCACTCGACGCCACTGCCTTGCAGGCGTTCTTCGGCCAGGTCCATCCAACGGGTGATCGACTCGCAGGCCAGCTTCTCGAATAATGTTTCGACGTGCTGCTGGTCGGAAGCGAGCAGGTCGATTTCCTCGCGCGACAGGACAGCAGTATAGTAACCCGCGTCGCGCAGTTGTTTCTGCGCCTGGGGAAATTCCGCCTCGCTGATGCTATACTCCTCGCCGTGCCTGCGAAAGGTGTAGTTGCCGCTGGCATCTCTCTGGATAGGCATAATCAGCTTGCCCGTGATGTCGCCGCCGAGAATAAGTACATCGGCTTTATAGAATTTCGCGGCGTTGATGAATTTGCGAAAGCAGACATCGGAGCCGTGAATGTCGGTGGCGAAAAAGATACGCATACAGAACTCCTGATAAGTGTGATTGGCAAGCTGCTGAGCCGCCTTGCCAATCACACCTGTGTACGATTTGCTTACTCTGGCGGGATCTCGTTGAAGGCTTGCGATATGTCCAGTTTGCGCACACTGCGGCTCACGGCGCGTGAGATGAAGTAGAACACAATCGGGATAATCAGGCCCAACGCGCTGAAGAA
>DASTKD010000307.1:0-5641 GCA_035716135.1 Ktedonobacteraceae bacterium | reverse complement strand
GGTTGGGCGGGCTGCGCCGCGTTTGATTTCGGCGAAGAGCGCTTTGACGTAGGGTTCAAAGTCGACCTGCATGGTGTGGCGCGGCGCGTTGCCGTAGCGTTTGCGCATCCGCTCGCGCTCGCGGTGAATGTCCTTCAGCATATCGGACTGTGGTGGCAAGCCGTACTTGCCGAGCAAGTATTTGCTGACCCAGATGCTCTGGAACTCGGCTAGCGGCATGATGGCCCCCAGTGGTTGCAACAGCCCGATGAAGAACAGGTCGCGGTACTGTGGGTGGAAGACGCGGCGGAACAGTGGCAGATCATTGTTTTGCGCCTCCACGACCGAGGGGTCAAAGAACGGGAACGTCACCTTGTAGCCCGTGCAATAGATGATTTTGTCGATCTGCTCGCGGCTGCCATCGGCGAAGATCACGCCATCGCCATCCAACTGCCGGATGTTGGGTTTGACCTTGACGCGGCCATGCGTGATGCGCGTCAGGATATCGGAACTGATGGTCGGGTGAGCCTGCAAAATCTTGTGGTCGGGTTCGGGCAGGCCGTAGTTGGTCAGTTTTCCGGTTTGCAGGCGAACAATCACGCCATAGATTCTGCGCTGCCATTCAAACGGAACGGGCAGCAGCGCCGGTTGATCGAGTGGTCTGCCCAGGAGGTATTTTGGGATGATGTGGAAGCCGCGCCGCACCGCCAGGTAGGTCATGGTGGAGACACGCGAGGTCTCAACGGCAATGTCCATGGCCGAGTTGCCGAAGCCGAGCACCAGCACGTGCTTGCCCACATACTCGTCCGGCTCCCGGTAATAGTGGCTGTGCGTGACCGTGCCGTCGAAATGGCCGGGAAACGGCGGCTCCGGCCAGCGCGGGTTCCAGTGGTGGCCATTGGCGACGAGCAGGGCGCGGTAGCATTTCGTCGTGCCTTCGTCCAGCGTCACCTCCCAGCCTCCGCCATCCAGGGGCACCGCCCGCGTGACGCTCGTATTGAAGCGGATACAGTGCCGGAACTGGAAGTGGTCGACGTAGTCATTAAAATATTGAAAAATCTGGCTGTGATGCGGGAAGACCGGGTAACTTTCCGGCATCGGGTAGTCCGAATACTGCATACGCGGCTTCGAGGTGTTGATGAACAGTGACTTATACGCGCTCGACATGCGATTTGGGTTATCATACGCCCAGTTGCCGCCCACGCGGTCGCTGGCCTCATAGCAATCAAAGGGGATGGCATGCTCCTTCAACACCTTACAGGCAGCGATGCCCGATGACCCGGCACCAATGATACACACACGATTGGGGGTTGTCGTCTGCATAACTACTTTCCTTTCGAGAAAGGCTCCTGTCTGTTCTGGTTCATAGCAGAGTTGTTGGTTCCCCTACATTTAAACACGAGGATGGTGCATGTGTCCATTATGGTGAATTGTTCGTGGGTGCCTTCGTCCCATCCCTTCCATGCAAAAAATGAATTGCATCCCGCTGTTCGCTCCTCCTTGTTGCTTGCCTTGCGCTCTGATATACTCGCTAATGGTACCGGTATAGGCAAGGACTGTCGAAACGTCGAGGGAGCCGGGGCGTATTTTCTGCACGGCTTTTCGCCCTTCCCTTGCTCATTACCCTGTTTTTTGGCCAGACTTTCATCATGGCTCTTTTGCTCATGTGGGTGAGTCGCGAGGCACGTGCTCTTCGTCAGACAGCGAGCGCTTACCGCAGGCTCAGCTTCGTCGTGGTGAGTGGCATGGTGCTTGCGTTGCTTGGTGAAATCCTCTGGTATCTCTTTGCCATGCTGGGCGGTGGCCTGCTATTGTTCGCCGTCCCGCCTGTGATATTCGCCGCCGTCTTTGTCGCCATTTACACCTTCCTCGAGTCGCGTAAGAGCACGCAGGCGCGCCCCAAGGATGCCTCTACTTCTGACGTTGACTCGTCTCAAGAGCCGCGAGGGTACAGGGGATAGTTGCTGCGTGTCTACTCTTCCACATGCGGTGGAGAACTTGCTATATCTGTTTTCATGGGTGACGGTTTGCCGGGAAGGTAGCGGTCGAGAAGTATTTCGGCTCCTCCCAGCGCGATGCCGAAGATGAGGGGCAGGGTCGCGAACATGAACTTGTTGAGGAGGGGCATTCCCAGACTGAGGTCCTCTTTGGGAAGCAAGGGTATCAGCAGGCTGGGCAGTCCGACGATTACAAGCATGATCGAACCGAAGACAAGCCCTCTCCAGATGGGGCCGGGTAGATGTTTTCTGAGCCTGGGAGAATTGCTGAAAGCTACCAGAGATAAACTGTAGACGAAGCCAGCGCCGAGACCTATAATGAGGCCAAGAAAGATAATGTTGAATGTGGCCACTGTGAAGCCCGGCGGGATATGGGCGGTCAAAGCCACGATCCGCATAATAATCCTGGCACAGATGCCAGCAATGATACCGGCGATCATGCTGGAAAGCAGTCCCACGCCAACTATTCTATCCGATGTTGCCTGCTGTGACATTCTCACCCTCCCTGACAATCGTACTGTTTTGCCAGTGAGACACTGCAATTCAATCAGTTAGACGTTGAAGCAGTGGTTTTTTGGGAAGTTTCTTCGGGGGCTATTCTGGATGTTTTAAAAGTGCTGCTCTCATCTTCTCTCTGGTGACTTCTCGGAAGGTTAGTTCGTCTCTCTGGTCTTTGCTCACGCATCTTCTTTCAGGATTTTCTGGCTCGGTCCACTTAGCGTATTCTTGTCGGCAAACGACCGGCCCTTAACTGCGAGGGCGTTGCGGAGCTGATTGAGCGCGTTTGGCCCTATGCCGTGGAGTCGCTTGATCTCGGCTTCGCTGACCCTGGTTAGCTGTTCGAGTCGCAGGTAGCCAGCTCCGGTGAGCGCTCGTCGAGCAGGCGCGGATAGTCCAATCGGGAGATCACTTTCCTGTTGTGTCATGCTATTTTCCCTCAACATTGTAAGCTACAGCCGTAAGAATCAGGTCTTTCAATGCGGACTCATCAACTGCGTCGCCCTCACGGAAATCTATCGCTCGCGTTTTTTTCGCATCAAGGCCAGCATTGAAAAGCTTATGTGGATCTTCCAGAAAAGCGCCTTGAAAGAAGTTCATTTTTACTTTGTCCTTGAAAAGGCCAGCAGAACAAACCAGTCCCTGATGAGACCATACAGGGGTCTCCCACTTCCATTCCTCAGTGATATCGGGGTCGGCCTCGAGGATCAGGTCGCGCAGGCGGGCAATCATAGAGCCGCGCCAGTCGGCAAGCTCTGCGATGTGTTTGTCGATACGTTCAGATGGATTCATTATACTTCTCCTTCCCTTTACAGACCTGTTCTCGTTGGTGATCAGCAAAGCGGAAATGGTTTTGATACAGCGTATCAAAGAAATCTCTGCATTCCCTCCCATAGATTACTCTTACTGGATAGAACGCATGAGGAGGGCCAATGGTTCAACAAGTTGCCCTGGGCAGCATCATGTCACGCAACAATCGATACAGCATCGAACCATGGGGAATGCTAAACCAGATGCCATGCGGGAAGTACTATTTGGCTTGCAGCACTTCGGTCACAACTTCACTCGAGTTCATCAGGCTTTGCGGTATAGGCCCAATCATCGAGAGTTTTTATGGAACAGAAAGAGGTGAATAAAAGTAATAACGGCCATAATACCAATTATGTGTGCTGGTTTTAGAGAGAGGAAGAAGTGATGGGCAATAATACCCCAAACACCCGCATAGGCTAGCGCTAATGGTATAGGAAGGAAGTTGCCTGTATTAATAGCTCCTATGACAACCATCGGTAAAGAAATAATAAGTGTCAGCCCGGCAAAGGCCCAGGAGTTCCACCAGCTTAAAAGTGCTGCTGCTAAACCAAATGAGTCAGCAAGTATTACCGAGTAAAAGAACAACTTTCGCCAATAACCTTTATTGAAGAACTTATATTCTTTGTCAGCGCCATCTAGCCAACTCGTCTTATTTCGAGTTCGTGGCTTATGTGTATTTCGGACTTCTCTTATTCCTGCTTGTCTTCTTCTTTGTGCTCTAGCTATGGACTGGATTTCCTGATTTGAGGCATATTGTGAATTGTCAGCAAGCACTCGATCTCCCCGTTTTGTCTTTATATCTGTTTTTTGGGCGTTCCTGGTTCTTCTAGGGTCCAGGTCATCAGTTTGTCTAGCGCTTTTAACCTCATCCGTTTTCTTCTCAAGACGATGTAGTTTGGCATCGTCGGTTTGCCTTGTCTTGATAAGCGACTCGACAGATGTCATAACGGGCATATAATGTGCTTGCTGAAGAGCAGCTTTATATTCGAGGCGTTTTGCTTCTCGCTCTGTTCGGTTACTTCGTACTTCCTTTATCAATGTATAGATATCCGAGGCAACATCATGTAGAATTTCTTCTTCTTTATGACGCAAAGTTGAAATAAATTCTCCACTCTCTGGGAGTACCTGGCAGAAATTAAATGGGGCAGATCGGTAGCTTATGGGACGGATGCGTAAAACTCTAACACTAGCAATGCCCCAGCTTTGCATCGAAGCTGCTTGTGCTCCCTCTCTGTTGACGAGATAAGCGTTATTCATGTAATCTGGACTCAAGAATATAAGGATGATATCTGCACTATTCAATTTGGTGATAGTTGCTTGCTGGATATTTGATCCGGGAGAAGCTTTATGGATATGCCAAATCTGCACCTCTCCGTAAAGTGTTTGATCGGCGAGCTGTTTTTCTAAAGCCTGAACGTATCTTTTATCTTTATCTGAGTCGGAAGCGAACGAAAAGTAAAGTTTGATCCGTTGCATACTCACCTCTCCTAATCCAAGTATATCCTATAAAATAACTATTATCAATCCTAAAATTTGAAGCGGTGAAGGAAGTTCACTTAATATCTGAAATTGGATAACATTCGATTAATATAGTAAATTTGTTCAAAAAGATAAAATGAGGCGTTTATAAAGAGTATTTAACGGGCAAAAGCATATGAGGGTAGATTTAGCTGTTCAAGCATCTTGACGCAATCTGATATGCTGTACTTACTTTTAATGAGAAGTTGACTTGCCGAACGGAGCCATTATATGACTTCAGCTAATAGAGAACCTTTTGAAATCTTCTTTTCTTATTCTCAGAGGGATCAGCGTTTGCGAAATCAACTTGAGACACAACTAAGCCTCTTAAGGCGTGAGGGGCTAATCACTACCTGGTACAATCACAAAATTATGGCAGGAGATGAATGGGCAGGGAAAATTGATGAACACCTGAATAAGGCTCAAATCATTTTATTGCTTGTTAGTGCTGATTTTATCGCTTCAGATTACTGCTATGGCATAGAAATGAGGAGGGCATTAGAAAGGCACGAGGCAGGAAAAGCTCGTGTTATTCCTGTTATCCTGCGTCCCATCGAATGGAAACAGACTCCTTTCGGAAAACTTAAACCCTTACCTACTGGTGGCAAACCAGTTATTAAATGGACAGATCGTGACAGTGCTTTTCATGACATTGCTCAGGGCATCAGAAAAGTCATTGAGGAGCTTACAAAAAATAGCCGCAAATAGAAAGGCGGGATGCTTATGTGTCATCAGAGCGAGGATGTTGCCGGGTATGGGGTTCCGGAGGAGCGGCAGGTTGAGTTCGCGGGAAGCGGACATGCGATCCCCGCGTATACGTATGGTTATGACCCACGAGC
>DASTKD010000306.1:0-5961 GCA_035716135.1 Ktedonobacteraceae bacterium | reverse complement strand
GATTTCGCTGGTGGATGGTATGCTGCTGGTGATTCATACGGAGAAGTAGACAGCCAATGAACGAACCGGGACGGGGACAGGATTTCACTGACAGTTTTTTTGAAATCCACCAGCGCGTGAGGCTGTCATTCTGAGCGCAGCGAAGAATCTCTTGCGGGCCGAGTGCAGATTCTTCGCTGCGCCCAGAATGACAGTCCCAGATTTGGTCGGTAATATTCATCAGGAACGCGATTGATCTATGTCCTTGCCTGAACATTATGGTACTTGTATTTCGCAGACTTTCTCTCCTTATCAAGCCATTTATTCCAATCTCTCTTATTTTCTTCCATATGCTGGATAAGATGATAGCGACGAATGAGCCTTTGGAGTGTATCCTTGACGGCTTGCTCTGTGACATTCTTACAGAGGTCGTGGTAGTAATTGACTCCCACGAAATTCTTAAACTCCTTTAAACGGCCAGCAATATAATTCGCAGAATTTAAGTAAGGTTGATTTTTGGTTTGACCAATCCGCTCTATCTCAAGCTCAATGAGTGTATTATCTATAAGATACTCGACTAGCATTGGAGAGATTGTTGTCGCAGGGAGCCTCTTCAGTTCATCTTGCAGGAGCATGGTTATACTTAACTCAGACGTTATCCCTTTTGAACGACCTTTAGCTAGCCTATCATTGAGCATATGAGTCCAATATGGAAGAATCTGAAGCCATGTATGATTCAGTTGTTCATAACTATTTACATGTATTGGATATAACCGTTCACCAATTATTACACTGATTTGTAGTCCCGACCCTGTAGCACTCTGCGGCTTTTGTGATGAGGCACTATTTTCCCCCAGCGAAATTGTAGGTTGCGGAGATGCATCGCCAGCCTGTTTAGGCAAAGAAGTTGTTTTAGGCACCTGTGGTAAAGGAAGTTGTTGTTTGGTTGGCACTTGCGGTTGTTCTGTTGCAGGTAAATTTTGTAGCCATAATGGTAATTTCAAGCTCGGCTGTTCTCCTGTTGGCTGCTTTGGTTGCTGGGGATTAGGTTTTTTGCCCGGAAGCAGCAAACTATCTATCCAGGAGGTTTTTGTACGATCGCGCCAGCCTTTCCACTCGGCTCGTATCGAATCAGGCCATACCCTGGCTGATACAGCAATATCGACATCTTTGAGCGCATTATCACTCGCCTGCTTAAAGAGCGTTTGCAGGTAGGCATCTAGCTCGGCTTGAGGCTGCTTCGTGAGATCATATTTGTGGATACCGCAGAGCAGATAGGGGATCAACCGGGATAGATCCTCTGCCAGCGTTGCTCCCGCGCAAGCCGCCAGAGCGTTCAGCAAGTCCCACGAGGAAACGACATGAGCGCCTTCGAAAATATATAACACACTTTCAAGCTGATATTCGGTGTTAATCAGAGCTACCAGGTGAGGAGCCAGTTCTTCAATGAAGGTCTGCCAGATATTCTGCCCGCGCTCTTTAAGCCGTGGCACCAGATATTCTAACGCCAACCTGACATTCTGAAGCAACTCTTCATCAAATACCTTACTCGTGAGAAACCTGTGGATCACCAGCCAGGCGTTGACCGCTCTGGCGATGCTGTCAGGCTGTCCGGCGGGAGCATTACTTTGCTGAAATTGTCTGAGGAGCGTCAGGGTATTCGTATACATGAGTTGTTTCGGCGTGAGGGTGAGGATAAATTCCTGTAAGTAGGTCATCAAGGAAGGAGAGGCACTGCGCGCCGCCAGCACCTCTGGCGAACAACCTGCTATCACGCGATCAAATTCTTGCACCGTGAGTTGATAGGGCGTTTTGTAAGGGACAATGGCGAACAGGGCCTCAATCACGCCCGGGTCGTTTGGCACGGCGTTCAACAAGCTCAAAAGCAAGGTCACTCGATTCGGGAAAGTGTAGTCTGGCGTATTGTTTTTAATGGCTTGCTCATCAAAAATGATGATCGCCTTGAACAAGCTCAGCACCATGTTTATGTAAACTTCGTTTTTCATCTGGCTCGCTGCTTGCAGGCCATCTCGCATAAAGGCAGTGTATTTCGCCTTGTGGGTCTTGACGATAGGGATAGCAGACCGGGGAATCTCGCGCTTTAACATGAGCAGTTCAAACATCGCCGTGTATTCCCATTCAGCAGGCAGGCCGAGCTTCAGCACCCTGTCCAGTTTGTCCCAGGTAGGGATGGAGAGCCAGGGTGCCATGTGTTCTCGTGAAGGCTGAGCCTGCATGAGCTTCGCGCAACTTAACATCCAGAAATGGAAAGGCCACAGACCGTCGGTAACGATCTGCCTGTACAGCGGCTCTCGCGCAAACTCGGTCAGCATCTGCTGGTACAGTTCGGGATGAGTGGATGGGTGAGCTATAACCTCGAGAATCATCACGCTTTGCCGGAGGAATTTTCCCTGCGCAAGCTCTGTTTGCATGGTCGAAATGATGTGTTCTGCCATCCCATTGAAACAGGTTTGCAGGGCATCCTGTGTTTGCTTATTGAGCTTCGTTTTCGCTCCTGGAGCCAGCCAACTCGAGACTTTCTGAAAGGTCTCTTTGCCGCGTTGTTCCCAGTAGTCAGGATTGGTAAGCAAGAGTTGGGCCACCTCCATTTGAAAGGCAGGATCGAGCAAATCCTCCACATTGTCAGCCGGGTGCAGCACAATGTCTTCCAACTGTTTAAGGGTGAGTTCGCCAAAGCGAAAGCGACGCTTGAACAGTACAATCAGGTCTTCCACGCTCGGGTTTTCCCGCCGCTCTATCTCGTCGATCAGTTTGTAGAGTTTCTCGGTATTGTTACTGACCAGCGAGGTGACGGCAACGCTGACATAACGCT
Organism: Ktedonobacteraceae bacterium; assembly: GCA_035716135.1. Taxonomy (GTDB): domain Bacteria; phylum Chloroflexota; class Ktedonobacteria; order Ktedonobacterales; family Ktedonobacteraceae; genus CF-113. Next base: position 3,149 of record DASTKD010000306.1, on the reverse strand, counting down.
GGATATCTTCTGAGACTGGCCTGGTTGCCTGTTCGGGCTGCACTTGAAGCCGGGTGAGATCATGCAACTCGTCTCCGTTGATCGTGCCGGCAATGAGAACTTCGCTCTCCTGCGTATCGCTCTCATAGGTGGTGAAAGTCAGGTTGGGCAGCAACTGCCTGGGCAGGGTGTGAGTGAGTCCGTAAATCAAGGCGGCGATTAGCGTAGAATGGCCTCGCATGGTGATATGCGGCGGTAAGCCCTGACTGAGAATCAAAACGAGTAGGTTTTGCAATTTATCGCTGGCCTGCCCAAAGTTAAAGCTGGTCTGAGAGTGTTGTACATAGTTGAGGATACGGCTATAGGGAATTTTCTCCAGATGTGTTTCGTTGGGAGAGAGGCCCTGCTCAGAGTCGACCCACAGGTCGGGGCAATACCAGAGACGAATAGCATCGCGCGCGCTAAAATCGCGTGGCAGACCCGCGATCAGATGGGTAAAGAATACCCCATTGCGCCCCAGCGCATCCTGGCCGGTAAAGACCTTGCGGATGAGCAGGCGTTCATCCCCGTTATGCACAAAGGAGAACGAGATGGGTGCGATACGACTATTGAACTCACTGACGGAAGCACCCTCTGGCGGCTCGTAGCCCAGCAAGCGGCTGACACGACGGTAGCGTATATTCTGCATTTCGTGGGCATGAAAACCCTCGGAGGCGGCGCGCACGCGGAAACCCATCGGCATCGCTCCCAGACCAGCCGTGGACCACGTATACCACAACTGGTCAAGCTCCAGCCCGGTATTTCCTGCCATGATGCGCTCTCTTTCTGTTGCGTCTGCTGCCCCCATGAGACGCGCTACCCTTACCCTATTGTTGGAACAGGTAAATATCCATAACTACCGTGTTATGGCCGGGGCCAAACAGGTAGATAGGAGTGTAGTAGGAAGCGCGCTGAAATGGCCCTCCTCGCCTACCCATGACCTTCAAGACATTGTCGATAACCGCCTGCCCAATAGTCTCAGCATCTCCAATATCGGCATCGGTCGATGCCCCATCATAGACGATCACCAGGCCCGCGCTGCGGTTGCGCAGCAGGCTCTGGCTGTTGATGAATTGCTCTACCGCCTGCACTGCGGACGGTTTGTTAGCAAGGATGCCAGCATAGTCTACGGTATCCATCCTGAAGCTGTGGTAGTTGAAGTCCAGGCGCGGCTCCGGCGTCGGCGTTGGCGTCGTGGTGACGGTTGGCTTTAACACCGGTGTCGGGGTTTTGGGTATGATTTTGGGAAAAGCTGGCTGCGCGGCCAGAAAAATGACCATGAGGGCCGCCAGCAGATCGGCGAACAGCCAGCCACCGAGAATGCTCATATCGCGTAAGTTGCGCTTGTTGTACGGGCGCATATCTTCCTCTCTTCATGTGATCGAGGCGCTATCGATCAGGAGTTTACAGGTTGAGGCTGTCCATTGCTGCCGCCGTTGAGCCGGTTGGCAACGTCGTAAAGCATCCGGGCGGCATAGTTTAAATTCGTTCCGCCCTGCGCGACACTGGCTGCCGCGTTGTTATATTGACGCGCGACCTCACCTATGCTCGCATTGACGACATCTGGGAACCCCTGCATCATATTCATTACGTCGAAGAAGTCTTTCGATATGCTTCTCAAGCTATTGGCAACCTCTTCCACCTGGTCAAAAACAACTCTTAAATTGGCGGCAGCGTCGGCGGTCTGCTGCGTTACAGTGATCTGCGCCTGGTGTTCAACGCCCAACTGGTTGACAAGCGCCTCAAGCTGGGATGTCCACAGTTTGATAGCGGCAGGCAGGTCGTTCAGCCCCCGCGCTATGACAGTAAACTCCTGTACCGCCTTCTCAATCGACTGGCCCCAGGTTTTCTGATCCTCCACCAGTTGCTTGACCGACAGGCTCGTATCCTTCTGCTCCGTCAGCAATTGCCCCACAATGCCAAGCATTTGCTGTTGATCGCGTACTATCTGCTGCGCGGCCCCGCCGAGATTTTGCAGTACCTGGCTCAAGCTATCCATCGAGCGCTGCTGAACCTGGCCCAGATTATCCATAGACTGTCGAATGTGCAGCGCTTCATTGATCATATTCTGCAAGAGAGGCGCGATAGGGTCGATAAGCGCCCTGGCGTTCTGCATCGTCTGCTCGCGGCTCAGGCGATCCTTCTCGATCTCCTCCTGAAGCTGTTGGAGTTGCGGGCTAATATCGACGCCGCCCACACCTCCTCCAGCGGCGCGCGGCCTGGTCAGGCAGAGCGCGGCATCGGACAGGGCATCGGTCAGCTCTTCCTGCAACAGTTCCGCCTCCTGCTCTTTGCGGCTGGTGCGCAGGTGCGTGCGAACATTGACAATGGCAGTCAGGAGTACCAGCAAGAAAAGCAACAGGAAATCATAGAAGGCCAGTCTGCTCAATGTCAGCCAATCGGGAAGATAGCCGCCGAACCTCTGCTGCCAGAGATAGAGGAACGGCAATTGAAGCTGCGTCTTATCAGCCGTAGGACTGCTGGTGACAACATTGACGAATGTTGCATAACTACTGACCGCGTTGGAGATACCGTACCACGTCAGCACCAGGGGCAGGAAGATCAGCAGATTACGGACCCATTCCAGGAAGCGCAGTCCCTGGCCGGGTATATCCTTCGCTCGCATCTGCTCCGTAATAGCCTGAGCGCCAACCATCTGGTGAATATCATTGGCAGACCACGCATCGTACATCGAATTAGGCGCCCGCCCGACCGCCGCGCTCAAGCGGAACAACCGCTTGGCCGCGCTCGGGTTGATCCTCTCAATTTTACGCGCCGCCGTATCTAACTTGGTCTGTGTATCAGCTATAAAACTCATATACTTCGTCCTCCGCGAACTTAAATCTATGCCCATACCTGGGCTTTCTGGTACCCGTATTTTGTAGACTTTTTCTCCTTATCAAGCCAATTATTCCAGTCCCGCTTATGGCTTTCCATATACTGAATAAGATGATAGCGACGAATTAGCATTTGTAGTACATCCTTGATAGTTTGCTCAGTATAAATCTTACTGAGATTCTGATAGTTATTGTATTCCACAAAAATCTTGAAATTCTCTAGCTGGCCCGCAATATAATTCTCTGCATGTAAGAAAAGCTGATCCTGCACCTTACAAATCCGCTCGATCTCAA
>DASTKD010000305.1:0-8836 GCA_035716135.1 Ktedonobacteraceae bacterium | reverse complement strand
GGTGGAAGGCCGTCGGCCTTCCACCGCTTTTACGCTTTTTAGTTAGAAATTTCCGCTGCTGCCACCACCAATATTGCCACCACCACCCATATTTCCGCTGCCGAAATCACCACCGGCACCGCCGCCGATATTGCCACCGGGGGGAGGGTTGTTGATACTACTATTGTTGTTGAACATCTGCTGGTGCATACGTTCGCGGTTCTGGCGTTCCATCTCTTCTCTGCCAGCTTCATAACCGGCCATATCGCCAGCAGCCATCCCTATCGCGCCTGCCTCAAACGGAGAGGCGTCACGCGGCCAGGCGTTGCGAACCACCGTTGATCGCCTCGCTCCCCTGCCTCCACCAGCGACCACTCTCACAATGAACACCACGAATACAACCGCGAATATGATAAAAATGAAAGGCACAATCGGGCTAAAGTCCGGGCCGGAATCTGGAAAGGTCTGCATCTGTCCGGGATCAACTTGACCGTTGGAGGAAAACCATTGTTGCTCGTATCCGGCGGCGGTGCAGTAAGCGCCGCATTGAGCGATTGCAGAGCGGCCACCGTCGCCCCCGTATAATCACCATTATTGAAGTTATCTTTGAACGTCTGAATAGCAGAGGCATACTGGTCGTTGCTGAGAGGAACCTGCGTACCGCCGACAATCGCCAGGTGACGATGCACCGTATCAATATTGATGACGATCAGATAGTCATCGTTCGGCCCGATAAAGGTGGTAGCGAATTTATCAAATGCATCAGTAGAGCCAGTAAAGGTATTGTTGGTATAGATACTTACCGGATTGGGGAGTTGAGAAGCCTGGTCAGTCACCTGCTGCACGTCAAGCACATGCGCGTTATCAACAATATTCACGTTGTCAGCGAAAACCTTTGCTGATGTAACCGCCAGCAGCATCAAGGTCATACAAAAAGCCAGTAGACCGAACAATAGCCCGCGATGCGCTCCACGCATAGATGTTTTCATATGATGCTCCAACGCTCTGCTTTTTAGCAATATGGACAAAAGTTGGTATCCGGTCAAGATTATGCTATTACGTATAAACGTTGGGATGAGGTAGAAATACAATTGGACCACCCCCTGACGCCCACAAGGGGCGTCACTACATCACTCGCGTTCCCCTCCCTGCCCCTTTCACCTCGCTTTGTGGGAGTGTGGCAGAGGGGGGAAAGGGGCTTTCACTCGTAGGTTTTTTAAGAAAGGGACCAGCAAGCTGTCATCCTGAGCGCAGCGAAGGATCTCTCGCCGGGGACCGAGATCCTTCGCTGCGCTCAGGATGACAGGCCGGACGAGCGCCTTTCAAAAAACCTACGAGTGAAAGGAGGAAAGGGGGGTTGCCCAGGAATGTAGGGATGCCCCTTGTGGGCATCCGGCCCTGCCGCTCACAATGTGCCAGAGAAAGAAGCTCCGTGATACAATGAGCTACAGGCGAAACGCCTTTATTTACTATGACAGAAAACTGGAGCAACAATACATGAGTACAACACCTGGTGGGCGTCCGCGCCCATTTGTGCTGGTGATAATGGATGGCTGGGGTATCAACCCACGCAAAGAGGGCAACGCCATCGCGCTGGCGCGCACGCCCAATATCGATAAGCTGGCGCGCGAGTGGCCGCATACGGCGGTCAAGACTTCGGGCGCGGCGGTCGGTTTGCCGGATGGACAGATGGGCAATTCGGAGGTGGGACATCAGAACATCGGCGCGGGCAAGCGCGTGCTGCAAGACTTCACGCGCGTCAGCGAGTCGATTCAAGACGGTACGTTTTTCCACAATCCGGCGCTGCTCAAAGCGATCTCACACGTCAGGCAAAACGGCTCGGCGCTGCATATTTGCGGGCTGCTGGGCAATGGCGGCGTTCACGCGCACGAAACGCATCTCGAAGCCTTGCTACAACTGGCGCATATGCATGACATCGAGCGTGTTTATATCCACAGCTTCACCGATGGCCGCGACTCCTCGCCAACGGGCGGCGTCGAGTTTATGCGGCGCTTGCAGGCACGCGCTGCTGAAATCGGCGGCGAACATGCTGCGCAGGTGGCAACTGTGAGCGGCCGCTACTACGCCATGGACCGTGATAATCGCTGGGACCGCACCGGCATGGCCTATTTTGCCATGACGCGAGGCGAGGGACTGCACGCCAACTCCGCGATTGCCGCGATCCAGCAATCGTATGACAAAGATGTTACTGATGAGTTTATTTTGCCAACGGTCGTCATGGAGGACGGCAAACCGATGGCAGTGGTCAAGGCTGGAGACGCGCTCATCCACTACAATTTCCGTCCCGACCGCGCGCGCCAGCTTACCAAAGCCTTCGTCATGCAAGACTTGCCACCACAGGCCGAGGGCAAGTTCAATCGCGGGCCGCGCCTGGCCGACCTGCTCTATGTCATGATGACCGAGTATGAAGAGGGGTTGGACGCCGATGTAGCCTATCGCGCCGACGAGGTAGAGATGCCCCTGGCGCGTGTCATCTCCGAACACAGCCTGCGCCAGTTCCACACCGCCGAGACCGAGAAATACGCGCATGTCACCTACTTCATCAACGGGCGGCGCGAAACGCCTTTCTCCGGCGAAGATCGCCTGCTGGTGCCATCGCCCAAAGTGCCAACCTACGACCTGCAGCCCGAAATGAGCGCGGCAGGCGTAACCGACACGGCGGTCGAACACATCCGCAGCGGGCAATACGACCTCGTAATCATGAACTACGCCAACGCCGACATGGTCGGGCATACCGGCGTAATCGAAGCAGCCATCAAAGCGGTCGAGACGGTAGACACTGGCATCGGGCGCGTCGTCGAGGCCACGCTGGGCATAGGCGGCGGCCTGCTGATTACAGCCGATCACGGCAACGCCGAGCAATTGATCGACTACGAGACCGGCAAACCTTTTACCGCGCACACCACCAATCCGGTGCCGCTCTACTTCGTCGTTCCCCAACTGGCCCAGGTGAAGCTGCGCACCGACGGCATCCTGGCCGATGTCGCACCCACTATTCTGGATGTGCTGCACATCGCGCAACCCAAAGACATGACGGGAAAAACGCTGATTATACAGTGATGTGGCGCGGCGCGCGCCCGTTTGATGAATATTTCCACCCACCACCGGCCCTGTCATCCCGAGCGAAGCGAAGGATCTCTCGTCGGCAAGTGGAGATCCTTCGCTTCGCTCGGGATGACAATCGATGGCCGCTTCTGGTTGGCAAAGTACATTTTAATGCTATAAGTTATCCACATGTCACATAGATATATGTGGATAACTTATAGCAAGTGTGGACAAATGCGCTTGCCAGCTATGGAATACGCTCGATATTCATGATTGGCGCAATCAGAGTGGTTCCGTCCGCGAGGCGCAGGCGCACCGCTCGTCCCTGGACGCCGGACACAAAGCGGTGCTGGTGGACGAAGAAATAGTCTATATCACCCGTCGCGCCAGCGTTCGTCCCAAAGCGCACACGCACGCGCGCGCCCAGGCGCAGGCTCGTATCGAACGAAGACGGCTGCCAGTTGTCCCGCGTCTCCGCTTCAGGAAGGGAAATGAGCAGTTCGGGGTACAGGGCATAGAGCGTTGAAGTCACGCCTGATAGCAGGGCTATCGATCCCTGGTAGCGAGTGAGTAGCTGGAGAGTGGAGGGCAGCATGGATACTGAACCAAAGCCCTCGGTAAAGAGCAGAGTAAGGGAAGGCAAACTTGCCTGCGCCATATCGACATCGACGCTGTTGAACAGGTCAAACATATCGACGCCCAGAAAGCCTTCGAGGTCGCGCATCTCGATGCTGCCAGCGACTATACCCACTACCCCCGAAGCGATGGCTTGCCGCAGCATGGCAAAGCTGGCAGGGCCAGGGATCACCAGAATGGCACCGGCGGGAACGGGTGAGGGACGCGAACCGACTGGTTGCCAGACGGTCAGGAAACCCGCGACCTGCTGACCCGCGCCAATGTTGCCCGTTAGAAGGGCAGCGCGCGTCTGAATAATCACCCCGCCGCGCGCGGTCGTCTTCATCACCCTTCCACGCAGACCGGCAGGAATGACGACTGGCGCATCCGGCTGGCTCTGACTTCCGGGCTGATCTGGTAGTTCCAGGCGAATAACGGGTTGATCGGCCAGCACTTCCTGCCCGGCATAAACAAGAGGAATCGAGCGGGCGTTGTGGCCTGCAAAGCGCCGCTCTCGTTGCACTTCTATTCGTGGTACCGCTGACCCTCCGGGCGGATAGGCCATTGCCATAACTCCACCTCCTCCTCTATCGAGGAACCCATCCTCACTTACCACCTGTATATCAAGATTATGCCCCGATAATCTGCATCCATTGCAAGAGGCGGGCCTGTCGTTCCGTCTCGTCAGCAGGGAATGCTAATGGTCTGCCGCGCGCGTCGATAATCAGGCCGACCAGGCCACCATCGATCTCTTCAGCGGCGCGCGCCCGTTCGCCTGGCCCCAGGCCAACATCCACGCTGGGAGCAGGATAGAGCGTCAAAAGCGCCTGTTCGTTGAGCTTTAAGGGGATGATCTCGATTGAGCCGGACATGACTTCTGCTGTGACCTGCCGCCCATTGCTGTATTCAACGCCTACGCGAATGGCTGTTTGCCCTGGCGGCAAATCGCCAAAGGGGACGACGCACGTACCCAGACGATGCATCACGGCATCATTTTCGTTGACCTGCACCGCCGCGACGGGCGCGACGGTCGCAACTGCGCCAAGCTGAGAAATCAGCATGGTGCGATCCAGCACCAGAGAGGTGACGCCGCGTGGTTGCAGCGCGTCCAGCAGCATCAAAGCGGCCTGACCGAACTTGGGCGTGTGGGCAAGCACGCCGCCGGTTGCCAGGATTAAATCGGCCTCGAACTGGCCGAAATTTTCCCCTTTTGCCGCATCGCGCGTCAGTAAAATAGCTTCACGGGCGAATGCCTGGAACATATGCAGTTCGCGCTGGCTGGTCGGTAGAGACTGGGGATGCAGCATATGATTCATAGCAAACTGGCGCAGTTCATCTTCGCTGGTTGTGAAAGGCAGCCAGCGCGCGATACGCTGCACTCCAACTTGCTGCAAAATAGCGCTCAGTCCGCTGCCCACACCTACGCCGGTATTGACCAGAGGAATGAACTCGCCGCGCTCTCCAGCCATCATCAAGGTCGTGGTATTTGACCCGACATCAACGGCGGTAACGTTCATGGCATAATGCTGTGCCAGGAAACGCACCAGGCTGCTCAAAGAACTGGCTGTACCGACAGGGATAGAATTTGACCAGGAACGCAAGGTATCATAACCGGGGACGCGCCGCAGCACATCGCGCTCATATAACGCGCTGGCAGCCATGCTCACGGGGCCAAGCTGCGCCTGTGAAAGCAGGGTATCAACGCGGGTGACTTCGGCATGACCATTCAACATACGCCGCACCGCCTCCACAAACTGGGGCGCGCCCGCGTAAATCACAGGAAGCTGGTAGGAACCGCCCTCTGCCTGCTGGCTCAATGCCTTCACCGTCTGCATGACAAGCTGGCAGGCTTCCTGAAGCGCGGTTGCTCCCAGCGGGTTATCGACAGACCCTACAATAAGCGCGGCATGAGGCCGCAACTCGCGCATTCGCGCAATCTGGCGTTCCCACTCGGCGCTGACTTGTTCAGGTGTCCACGAACCGGGCTGCGCGGGCGAAGATGCAGAACGTCCACCAGCTCCGACGGCCAGCATCTCTGGTGCCATTGTGGCGCGATAAGCGGGAGCAGGAATAGCACAGGTTTCGGCGTGCAGGCCGGAGACAGCTTGCGCGGCCAGCGTTTCAAGCTCTTTCGTCACTCCGCCCAGCACCGCCAGGCGCATCGGGCCACCAACGCTCATAGTAGAGACCAGCAGATCAACGCCATCGCCTGATGGACCTTCAGGAGTCACGATCTGCCCATCAGCGACAAAATGCCGCCCCGTAACATACTCGATCTCGTTGATGGCCTGAATGATGCCCCGCGTCACGCTCTCATTGGGGCCGCTCGTTGTAGTGGGAGATACCCCACGCGCTATCAAACGGTACTGTCCCTCGACAAGTCCAAGCAACGAAACTTTGGTGAAAGTAGCCCCGCAATCCGCCACCAGAATTGAACTGGCGGCGGCGGGATTCTGGCTACTGGTCGAACCAGGTCCCTCCCCCAGGTAAGGCTCTGTCTGCATCTCCACGATCCTTTTTCATAACTAATCTACAGGTGGAACCATTCACGAATAGTATCGAGAAAACTACGCTTGCCGGACTTCCCGTTCGCCGGATTTCCCGGAACGCCCTGTCCGCCATTGTAAGCCCCCGGCATTTGTTGCCCCTGATTATTACTTGCATTGGCCGCGTATGGGTTTTGCGCATTTTGATAGGCACTGTTATAGCTGCCTGCATACCCACCCGGCATGGCTCCCTGGGCAGTCTGGGCAATGGGTATACCCTGCCCACTATTAAAGGCCGGTGGCGACGCCATGGGAGGCGCGGGCTGGGGAGCATATAGCGAGCCGGAAGGCTGCCCTGGCGCGCTCTGAAAGCCCTGCTGGCCGCCGCCATTCTGGTTGGGGTAATATGGCGCATTCGAGGCAACCCCCAGCATCGATGAAAACACATTGGCGGCCACCTCGCTCTGCTCGGGCGGCATCATTTCGGCGCGCGGACGACTGGGTACGCGCGCGCTTTCAATTCGAGGCGCGGTGCCATGCAAGGGAGGCGGCGCGTTTCTTCCCATCGGCGCTCCCTGGGGTTGACCATCTACGGCACGCAGCCAGGACGGCAGCGCGTTCATGTCGATCAACGATCCGGCGGACATATTGTTGCCGCCGGGCTGGCCTTGCCCTTGCTGGCCTTCTCGCAACCAGGGGGGAAGCGAGTTCACATCAAGCAATGAAGAGGCCGATAGACCCGATTGCGGCCCATTCTCTCCATTCCTGGGCGGCATTGGCGGAACTGGAGCAGCGGGGGTCGGGTTGCCCTGCCATGTGGCTGAGTTCAAAGGTGGTACCGGTTGGTTTGCCTGCGCGGAAGACACCCAGGACGGCAAGGACTGGTGATCAATTAAGTCGCTGGCCGAAAACAGTGGCGCGGGCGATTCCTGATAAGGGCGCGCGCCGGGAGTTGGCTGCGGCAGATTGCCCGGCTTAGCCGGAGCAGCGGGGCTGGCAGGTGGCTGGTTCGGGTTCATCCACGACGGCAACGATACCGGATCGATCAAATCGTGAGCTGAAAAACTTTTAGCCTGCATCATACCAGCATCTGTATTGGGGGCGGACATTGAGGCCGGTCGAATAGCTGGATGTTTGCTAGAATCGCTTTCACCTCTATCCTGTGACTGCTCGGCTCGCATCCAACCGGGTAAGTCATCATCGTCTATCAGGTCGGCGGTTGAGAAACCTGATTGTCCGCCAGCAGGAGCGCCCGGCCGCTCATTAGCGCGCAGCGACTCCAGCCAGGCGGGTAGCTCCGACGGCTCTTGCTGCGCATTCACGCTAGCGTTTGCCGCGCTAGATAGAGGCATTCCGCAATGCTGGCACCGCGCTAGACCAGCGGGAACCTGCTTGCCACAACGATTACAAATAATCACGATTGCTCCTCACTTTCGCCAGGCCCTGACATGTGTATCTTCACATACAATTATACGAGACGATGGCAGTGTATCATGTCTTTGTATGGCTTGACAATGCATAGACCAACACAATAAGACATTTTGGTATAATACAATACACACAACGCGCTATTACAAGGACTTCGCTATATCCGCCAAAAGTACTAAGCATTCGGCAACGCTGTAGTTAATCTAAGCACAGCGACCATCTTGTAACATGGCAATCACGCCGCGAACATGGCGACCGCAAGGGTCGCCACTACTATACTACGTGTTCTACCCGTTTTCGTGTATCGTAGTGGCGACCCTTGCGGTCGCCATGCCTCACACGACCTGGTAACATCCCTGACACATAACCCATTTGCAGGCTTGCGTCCTGGCAAGCCTTTCACTACAATAAAACTGGTATTATCAGCAATCTGTAACACTTTCTAAGCTAATTTCTCATATAAAGAGGTCAAGTTTCATGCCACACACACCTTATACGCCCGCTACATCTCGTTCGCGGGGTTTACGCTTGATACTGGGATTGCTCTTCAGCAGCGGCGTCGCGCTGCTGGCTTATCGACGGCGCTCGCTCGACAAAAGTGGCGTAGTGGGCGCGATTGTGAGCGGAACGAGCATCTTTGGCATGGGAGGATGGTCGTGGGGACTGTCATTGATCTATTTTTTTGTTTCGTCCAGCCTGCTTTCGCACTTCCGGCAGCGCGATAAAGCCAGCACCGCCGCCGACAAGTTCAGCAAGGGATCGCGGCGCGACATCGGGCAAGCGGCGGCAAATGGCGGGCTTGCCACACTCTTCGCCATCTTCTATGGCCTGGCGCGCTCAAGCAAAACGCGCCGCGTGGCCCTGGCAGGCTTTACAGGCGCGCTCGCTACCGCCAACGCAGACACCTGGGCAACAGAACTGGGCGTGCTAAGCACATCAAAACCGCGCCTGATTACCACCGGTCGGCCAATCGCGCCCGGCACATCGGGCGGCATTACCCTGCTGGGAACAGTCGCGGCAAGCCTGGGCGCGTGGTCACAGGGTTTATTCTTCTGGATATGGCAGGGTTTTCGCAAGTCGCTCGCGCCCATACCTCTCGTCGCGCTCATCAGTGGCATGGCGGGTACTGTCTTCGATAGCTTGCTGGGAGCCACCATACAGGCTATGTATTATTGTCCCGTCTGCCAAACCGAGACCGAGCGGCGCATTCATCGCTGCGGCACACGCGCGCAACCCCTGCGCGGCATCCCCTGGATGAATAA